>CBJMQH010000320.1:0-6501 GCA_966431825.1 uncultured Trinickia sp. | reverse complement strand
CCGCCCATGGATTCGATCCCATCATCATGCGTGCGAGCGCATTGCCGGCGGAGATGCCCGAGCTCGGGCCGCTCGTCGTGCCCGGTGTCGACCCGGTGGTCGTTGTCGCGTTCTGCGCGCGGCCGCTGAAGCTCAGGTTAAGGTGGCTGCTGCTGAACGCCCAGCCCACGCCGAGGTCCTCGAGCGATTCGACGCGCACGTCGATGATGCGCGCTTCGATCTCCACCTGCCCGGGCTTCACGTCGAGCGCCTCGATGAGCTTGCCGTAGCTGTCCATCCGCCACGTGTAGTCGCGCACCACGACGGCGTTCATTTGGCTGTCGCTCTCGAAACGCGGCAGACGGTCGCCGGCCGAGCCGCCGCCACCGGCGCCTGCACTTTCGTCGCCGTGCTTGGCCTGATCGTAGGCGGCCAGCGCATCGCCGATTTCGGGCGGCACATTGACCTTGCCGAACACCGGCGAGTTGACCGAGTGACCCGTCGCGATCGCCTTGAGCTGCTGCGGCGACGGTCCCGTGCGGCCGCCGCGCGCCCCATTCGAGTCCGATTGACCGAACAGCCCCTTGAGCATCGAAACGACGCCCGGTATCGTGCCGCCGCCCGCGCCGTTCGACAGCGTGCGGTCCTGCGCCCACGCATAGCGCAGCGGAAAGACGCGCACCTCCGCATTCGAGAGCGAGGTCTGACGTTGGTCGACGAGCTGCGCCACCTCGTCGACGAGATCGACGTAGCGGGCCGGCCCCGTCACGACGACCGTCCCTTCCTTGTCGTCGATGTTCAGCGGAAACCGCTTGTCGTCGATGCCGAGCGAGCGAAGACTCGCGACGAGCCGCGACGGCGGCGCGCTCGTCAGCTTGATGAGCTTGGTGCTGACCGAGCCGGCCGGATAGAAGTAGATGAAGCGTCCGTCGTAATACCAGACGAGTCCGAAATCGCGGCTGATCGTATCGAGCATGCGCGCGGGCGCCATCTTGAAGTTGCCGCTCACGTTGCCGTCGATCTCCTTGTCGACGATCGCGACGAGCCCCTGCGAGGCTGCGAATTCGCGCAGGAATTCAGGCAGTTTCTTGCCTTCTGCCACATATGAGAAATCGCCCGTGCGCCAGTGAATTTCTGCCGCGTGAAGCGGCGCCGCATAGCCGAGCAGCAATCCCGCCGACAACATGACGGCACCGAGTCGCTTCATGAAATGCATCGTGAGTCCCCTGTCCGTCAGGCCGCGACGGCCGACATGTGATCGAGCGTCTCGCGCAACATCGCGCGCGAGCGGGACACGCGGCTGCGCACCGTACCGACGGGAATCGCCAGTTCGGCGGCCACGTCTTCGTAGCTGCGGTCTTCGACGGCCACCATCAGCAGCGTCTTGCGAAGATCCTCGGGCAGCCCCTGCAGGCTGCGTTCGAGCCGGGCCGCCTTTTGCTTCGTGCTGACGCGATCGAACGGATCGCCATCGGGCGACTCCATCACCTCGATCGCCTCGTCGGTACAGAAGTCATAGCGGCGATTCGGCGAGCGGTTCACATGATTGCGGATCAAATTCACGGCAATACCGTAGAGCCACGTGGCGCACTCCGACTCTCCGCGGAAGGTGCGGAACGCATGACATGCCTCGACGAACGCCTGCTGCGTGAGTTCGGTTGCCTCGTACACGTCGCGCACACGCTTGAAGATGAACTGGAACAGACGCCGCTGGTGCTCACGAAAAAGCGCGGCCAGAATGCGGTCCCTTTCGGCGCGTTCGGCATTGCTCAGCGTGGCCCCCGTGTGGGCTTCGTTCGAGGCGTTCATGCAGGTCGTGGTCATGGTCGGTCCTTCGTGATGTTTCGTGTGCTCAGAGACGCTTTTGGCTGGTTCTCGTCTCGCATCGCCTTGTCGCGGTCATTGCGAGTCGCCGGACCTCTAATAGCAGTCTCTATGCCATGCGAAGGCCGTCTCAAGCCATTGTTTTTAAAGTGCTTTTTATCTCGAAATAACGCCCTTCGCGGCACGATTCTTAGCGATGAAAAACGGCGGCCGCAGGCCTTTTCATTTATGCGAGACGCCTACCGTTCGGATGGGAAATTCATTAAAGATGCGCACAATTTGCGCAATTTTTTGTCATATTGGCGTCAAAATCGATCGGCACAATCACGCGCCGATTTCAATTCGGAATCCTAACCATTTGCGGAAATGAAGCGACGCGCGCCGACATCTTTCGACGGCGTGCGGGCGGCGTGCTGCGCCACCCGCACGCCGTCAGTGGTTGGGACGGTAGTCGGGCGAGACGCGGTGAATGAACAGGCGGACCTGCGAATCGGGCGAGAACATCGCCATCGCGGTCGAGAAGAACATCGTGAGCAGCGTGGCCAGCATGACGATGGAAACGATCTGCTTGATCGCCATCGATTGGAAGTGAACGTCGAGCGAGTGCAAATAGCGGGCGACGAGGCCCAGTGCGAGCTCGATCAGCACGAGCAGCAGCACGATAGGCGCACTGAGCTTGAGCAGCAGATCGGTCAGCGAGTCCCACTGAAGCGTCAGGAACTGATCGAATCCGCGCGCGAGGATCGGCGCCGTGGCGAACACGGGCCATACGACGAAAGAATCGTAGACGGCTCGCAGCAGCGTCAGAAAACCGCCCGAGGTCATGAGCAGCGTACCGAAGATCTGCAGCAAAAAGCCGCCCGTCGGGCCTTGCGGGTGCCCAGACATCGGCTCGACCACGGCCGAAGAGCTGGCCCCCGTCTGCTGGTCGACGAAGCTGCCCATGCCTTCGACGGCCCAGAACAGCAAGCCGGCGCAGTAACCGAGCATCACGCCGATCATCGCCTCTTTCGCGACGATGAAGATGATCTGCGACGCATCCATCACCTGCGGCATCTGCGCAAACGTAACGGGAACGACGAGGCAGCCGAGGCTCACGGCCAGCCCCGCGCGCACCATGTTGCCGACGGCCTTTTGCTGTAGAAGCGGAAACACGATGAACATCGCCATCAGCCGCGTCGAGGCGAACAGCATCGCCTCGATCGGGACGATGAACGAGGTCGTGCTAGCCATGGTAGCGAACGCCGACGTTCGCGATCGCGTCGAACAACGTATTGGCGTAATTCAGGATCGCGTTGGCCGACCAGTGCGCCGTCAGCATGACCGTCAAAAACACGGCGATGATCTTCGCCCCACCGGCGATGCTCTGATCCTGAACCGAAGTGATCGTCTCGATGAGCGCGATGACGAAGCCCACGCCCGACGACACGATCACCGCCGGCAGCGAAAGCACGATCACGAGCTGCAAGCCGCGGAAGCAAAGATCCGTGACGGTTTGAACATCCATTGCCTGGCCTCGTTACGTTCAGACCTCGGCCTGGCCGAGGGGGTTGAGCTTGACCGATGCGTTCAGTTCTTCGAATGAAAAGACGGCGATCTCGGGCAGGTACGGCTCGAGCATCTTCTTCACATAGCGGCGCACGTCCATGTGCGTCACCATGACAGCGCCCCGCGCGGACTTCGCACCGAGCGCCGCCACCTGCTGCGCCATGTGCTTGGCCCGCTCCGGCGCCACCGGAATATAGGTGCCGCCGCCGCCCTGCTGCACCGACTGACGGATCAACTGTTCGGTCTTCGGCGCGATGAACACGGCGTCGAGACTGTCCTCGCCGCCCGTCACGCGGTGCGTGATGTAGCGCCCGAGTGCGACACGGACATGCTCCGTCAAGAGCACCGTGTCCTTCTCGCGCGGCGCCCAATTCGCGAGCGCTTCGAGAATCGCGCGCACGTTGCGCACGGGCACGCCCTCTTCGACAAGCCGCCGGAACACCTCGGTCATCCGTTGCAGCGTCATCGCTTTCGCCGCTTCGCTCGCCACATCGGGGTAGTCCTTTTCGGCGCGCGTCACGATCGTGCGGACCTCCTGCATGCCGAGATAGAGCGGCGCATTCGCACGCAGCAAGGCTTTTACATGGCCTGCCAGCCACGCGGCCAGTGTGGCCGGCTCGACGCCCGCCGCCGCGAGTGACGCAGCGCCGCTCGTCGCCACCCACGCGGCACCGGGGAACGGTTGCGGCTCTCCATCGACGAACGCGATGCCTGCCTCGCGCAGTTCCTGCTGCTTGGCCGCCTGCGGCACGATCACGGCAATGGCATCGTCGCGCCACTCGCCAGTGCCGAACGGCACATCGAACGCGGACATCGAAAAGCTCAAGCCTTCGAGTTTGTCGTCGACGATCATGCGCATGCCGGGAAACGGGATGCCGAGGTCGGCATGCATCTCGGCACGCGCCGCTTCGAGCGCCGCATTCAACGTGTCGCGCTCGAACAGCGCCGCCAGCTGCGGGGAAGGCCGCACGAGAACAGGCACGGCCGTCATCGGATGCTCCGTCTCCAGCATCGGCGGGTTCTCTTTCGCGCCTTCGCGGGCGAACGACGGCATTTCGATGTGCTCGGCCGACTCCTTCTGGACCTTGCTCTTTTTCAGGAGCCGCCAGCCGATCCCGCCCACTGCAAAGGCGAGCAAGCCGAACTGCGGCTTCGGGAAACCGGGCAGCAGCGCGCAAATCGTGAGGATGATGGCAGTAATGAGGAGTGCTTTGGGCTGCGCGAGCAGTTGGGCGCCGATGTCGGCGCCGAGGTTCGACTCCTCCGAGTTTGCACCGGCGACACGGGTAATCAGCACGCCGGCCGCGATCGAAATGAACAGCGACGGAATCTGCGAGACCATCCCGTCGCCGATCGTCAGGATCGCGTAGCGCGCGGCGGCGTCGCCCACCGACATCCCCATCATCATCGACCCGACGCAGATCCCGGCCACGATGTTGACGGCCGAGATGATGAGGCCCGCGATCGCATCGCCCTTCACGAACTTCATCGCGCCGTCCATGCCGCCGTGCATCTGGCTTTCGAGCTCCAGATGCTTGCGGCGCCGACGGGCGTCGTCGGCCGTGATGATGTTGTTGCGCAGATCCGCGTCGATACTCATCTGCTTGCCGGGCATGCCGTCGAGCGTAAAGCGCGCACCGACTTCCGCAACCCGCTCGGAGCCCTTCGCGATCACGACGAACTGCACGATCGTGATGATCAGGAAGACGACGCCGCCCACGACGTAGTTGCCGCCCACGACCATGCGGCCGAACGTCTCGATGACTTCACCGGCATGAGCGTGCAGCAGAATCAGTTTCACCGACGCGATGTTCAAGCCGAGCCGCAACAGCGTCGTGAACAGCAGCAGCGACGGGAACGTGGACATCGCCAGCGCTTCGGGCACGTAGATGGCCGACATCAGCAGCGTGATGCTGATCGCGATGTTGAACGCGATCAGCCCGTCGAGCACCGGGAACGGCAGCGGAAAGATCATCAGCGCGATCACGGCGACGATCAGCGCGACGAGCACCACGTCCTGGTTTTTCGCGATGAAGGCCTGCGCGCGCAGCAGCGGGTTGGTACCCGCTCCCTTGGCCGGTGCGGGCGAAGCGATGTGAGGAGTCGACATGGCAGCAGGTTCGAACGGTATGGCAGCGGTTGAGACGACGAGCCGGCGAACGGCTCGATGCGGCTTCTGGACGGCTCGAAAGTCGGCCTTTAGCGATACGTCAGCACGAGCCCGTGGATGAGCTTGCCCCAGCCGTCGAGCGACACGAAGAGCAGCAGCTTGAACGGGATCGACACCGTCGTCGGCGAGATCATCGACATCCCGAGCGAGAGCAGGACGGCCGCCACGACGAAATCGACGACCACGAACGCCAGGTACAGGATGAGACCGATCTGGAATGCCGCCGTCAGCTCCGAGACGGTGAACGCCGGAATCAGCACCATCAGGTCGTCGTCCTTGACCGCATCGGCTTCGGCCTTGGGCCACAGCGACTGCGCCGTCTTGACGAAGAACTTGCGTTCGCGCGGATCGGCATGGCGCTTCAGAAAGTCGGTGAACGGCGCCTTCGCGCCTTCCCCGACGTGCTCGACGACGTCGAACGAGAGTTGGTGCCCGTTCGACAGGTAGGGCAACGCGACGGAATACGCGGCGTTGCCGACGGGCGCCATGATGTAGGCCGACAAAATCACGGCAAGACCGTTGAGCACTGTCGTCGGCGGCATCTGCTGCACGCCGAGCGCCTGGCGGCAGAGCCCCAGGACCACGACGATCTTCGTGAACGACGTGACGACGAACGCGATGAACGGCAACGTGCCGAGCAGCGCGAGAATCGCAAAGGCGGTTAGCGGATCGGGTAGGAAACCGGACTGCATCGCGTCGCCCGCCTTATGGCTGCAGGAAGCGCGTGACGCGCACACCCAGCGCGTCGCCGAGCGCGACGAGCTGACCGTTGCCCACCACACGCCCGTTCAGGCGAATGGCGATCGACGTTTCGGAAACGGTCTGCGGCAGCCGGAACACGTAGCCCGGAGCGATCGACCCGAGTTCGCCGAGCGTCAGCGTCTGCTCGCCCAATTCGAACGTGAGCGGCAGCTCGATCGAGTCGAACGGGTCGGGCTCGCCCGCCGCGGCGTCGGCCGCGACATCGCCTGCCGCCACCC
>CBJMQH010000319.1:0-6504 GCA_966431825.1 uncultured Trinickia sp. | reverse complement strand
CTGCTTCCCGTAAAGGTGATCGGTCCGGCCGCTATCAGCGTGGCCGGGCCCACAGATGCATTCGCCTGCATGTCGTTGAATTCGACGCTGCCGTTCGACGACAACGTGAAATCACCGAGCGTGGCGTTCATCGCCCCCGCACTGCGCACGCCGGGGCCGGCATCGGTCACGATCAGTTGGATCCGTCCGCTGGTGAGGCTGCCCGCTGCGGAGATATCGACGGCGAACGAATTGGCCGTCGACACCGAAGAGCCGCTTTGCACCGAGAGCCAATCGCTGCCGTTGTCACCTGGCGAGACCCCCGTATCGAGCGTAGTCTGGCTCGTACCTGCAACGATCCGCGTATAGGCCGTGGGCGACGTGTAGTTGTTGTTCACGGGCCCATTCACAAGCACATTCTTGGCGATCAGATCGAGCCCGATCAGCGTGCTTGCCAGGCCCTGCGGTCCGACGGTAATCGTGCCGCCCGTAGTATTCAGGACTACGTTTCGTTGCAGGACCCCGCCGATTTGCACGTCGTTGAAACTGACCTGCCCCGTGGTCAATGCAACCCGCCCCGTGTTGACGAACGAACCGCCGTTGATCGTGATGCCGTTAGGATTGGCAATCACCACGTTCGCGCGCGGGCCCGATACGGTGATGTCGCCTTGAATCAGGCTCGGGTTCGTACTCGTCACCTGATTGACGATCGTGCGCGCGTTGATACCGGTGTTATTGAGCGTCGCGCCGCTCGCCCCCACGTTGAATGCGCTGTATGTATTTTGAGATACGCCGCCCGTAGCGGGCGCGATATTGACGGTTTGCCGCCCGTTGGCGGCCGTGGTCACGGTGGTGGACGTCGCGCCATCCGGTACGATGCCGGCGGCTGCCCACACCCCTGCAGGCAACAGCGCAAACAGTACCGCAAACGACACGGATACACAGAAAGCCGGTCCGCAACCGCCCCCGTTTGCGGTGCGCCGGCCGGAATTTCGGCTGGTCATCTATTTGTAAAAGACGCTCTCGCGCCCTGGCCCCTCGGAACCGTTTGTTTTGTGTGAGTCAGCGTTGATCTTGATCAACACCGCTCTTATTTCGGCGCGTTACGGGCGGAACTTTATGGCTGATGAACCGTTAGCTCTAGAGTATTCACTCTACATAATACCCCAGCGGGATGTTGACAAATATATTTGTAATTCAATTGCATGCTCAGCGTAACTTAAAGTCAACATACCTTGAATCGACAAACTTCGATCTTAATGACAAGCGCAAACGTTTGCACCTCAAAATAACAAGCGTTTTTCTTGATTGGCACTGCCAACTCAAGCCATCTGCCCGATCGTTTTCCTGAACCGTCTCAAAGAAAGGACGAACAGCAACCCGCCGATCGCTGCGAGTGCGAGAAACGGCCGATAAACGGCTTCGATCCCCGCACCGCGATAAAGAATGGCCTGCGCGAGCTCGACGAAGTGCGTCGTCGGCGCGGCGAGCATGATGTCCTGCACGATGCGCGGCATGCTTTCGCGCGGCGTGATTGCCCCGGACAGCAACTCCAACGGCAGCAGCACGAGCACCATCAGCATGCCGAACTGCGGCATGCTGCGGGCGATCGTCGCGAGAAAGATCCCCATCGAAGTCGTGGCGAACAGGTGCAGCGCCGTTCCCACCATGAAAAGCGCCACCGATCCCTCGATCGGCACCTGCAACGCGCCGCGGACGATAAACGTCAATGCCCCGAGCGCGGCCAGCATCACGACGAGCCCCATCGACCAGACTTTCGCCAACATGATTTCCAACGGCGTCACGGGCATAACAAGCAGGTGCTCGACCGTCCCGTGCTCGCGCTCGCGGATCAGCGCGGCGCCGGTCAAGATGATCGACAGCATCGTCACGTTGTTGATGAGTTCCATCAACGAGCCGAACCACGCGTGCTCGATGTTCGGATTGAATCGCATTTGCAGCGCGGGGTTGACGGGTGGCACCGCCCCGCTGCGCGTGCCCGCGACAAATGCGCGAATCTCGCCGTCCACGATCTGCTGAACGTACGCGTTGCCCGTGAATGCCTGGCTCATTCGCGTGGCATCGACATTCAGTTGCACCTGCGTATGCCGCCCGGCCAGCACGTCGCGCTGGAAATCGGGCGGAATGTCGAGGGCGAACGTGTACTTTCCCGTGTCGAGCCCGCGGTCCACCTGCGCCGGCGTAATCAAGACCGGCGTGCCGAACTGCGGTGGGAAGAAGGCTGAGACGATCTGCGCGGAGAGCGGCGAGGCGTCCTCGTCCACGATCGCAATCGGCGCCTTGTGCAACGTCTCGGGCTGCGCCGTTGCAGCCACGTAGATCGATGCCGTGAACGTCCATGCAATCAACACGAGCATCATCGGGTCGCGCAGCAGGCTCCACAGTTCCTTGACACCGAGCCGATAGATCGTGGCAAGCGAGCGCATCAGGCCTCCTGCTTGCGCAGCATCGCGATCGTCACGCCGAGCACGAGCGGAATCGCCGCGACCAGCGGCCACAACTGCGACGCCAAATCGGCAAACCCGAGCGCCTTGTTGAACGCGCCACGGCTGATGGCGAACATGTAGGTCGCCGGATAGACGGTGCCGACCCACCGCCCCGCGCCTTCCATCGACGAAAGCGGGTTGATGAGCCCTGAAAATTGAATCGCGGGAATCAACGTGCCGATCATCGTAAAGAACATCGCAGCCACCTGGCTCTTCGTGAACGTGGAAGCAAGCAGCCCGATGCCCGTGGACACCACGTTGTAGATCAACACCGCCATGCTCAGCGCAAGGAGGCTTCCTTTCACCGGCACGTCGAACGCGAGATGCGCGAGGATCGTCATCAACGTAAAGTTAAGCATCGCCAACAACACATACGGCAGTTGCTTGCCGAGCAGGAATTCGGTGCGCGTGACCGGCGTGACATAGAGGTTGATGATCGAACCGAGCTCCCGCTCACGGACAACGGCAAGCGCCGTCAGCATCGCCGGCAACATCAGCAGCAACAGCGGAATGATCGCCGGCACCATGGCCGGCAGGCTCTTGACGTCCGGGTTGTAGCGAAAGCGCGTCTCGATCTGGACCTGCGCAGCGGCGTCGACGCCGAGCCGGCGCCGCAGCTGGTCCACGAGCCACGCTTCGTGCATGCCCACGACATACCCGCGAATCGTCTCGGCCCGCAATGGCATCGCACCGTCGATCCAGACACCGACCTGAACCGGCGCGCCGCGCTCGATCCGCTTCGCGAAATCGGGCGGAATCTCGATCGCAAGAGAGAGCCGCCCCTCGCGCATACGCCTGTCCATCTCGGCATAGTCGGCCAGCGGCTGCGTTTCGATGAAATAGCGCGAGCCCGATACATTGAGCGCGTAGTTCGTGCTGAGCCCGGTCTGGTCGCGATCCAGCACGGCGAACGTCAGATTCTCCACATCGAGGCTGATCCCGAAGCTGATCACGCACATCAAAACGAGCGAGCCCAACAGGGCGAGCGCCGCCCGCACCGGGTCGCGCCGCAACTCGAGCGCTTCGCGCCAGACGTAGCTCCATGCCCGCGCGAAACTGAATGCGGTGGGCTGTGCGGGAACGCTCGCTTCGTCCGCTGCGTTCGCGGCAGGCGCCACCGCGTGAGGCTCCGCGCGCGGTGCGGCTTCCCCGCCCGCCTCGATCAGGTAATCGATGAATGCCGCTTCGAGCGACGCTTCGCCGCGCGAACGCATCAGTTCGTCGGGCGTGCCGCTCGCCAGCACACGCCCCGCGTGCATCAACGAGATCCGGTCGCACCGAGCCGCTTCGTTCATGAAGTGGGTCGAAATGAAGATCGTCACGCGGTCGCGCCGCGCGAGATCGATCATCAATTGCCAGAACGTATCGCGCGCAACCGGATCGACGCCCGAAGTCGGTTCATCGAGGATCAGCATCTCCGGCTTGTGCACCATCGCCACCGCCAGCGAAAGCCGCTGCCGCATGCCAAGTGGCAAGCGCTCCGGCAATGCATCGAGCACGGTGAGGAGCCCGAAACGCTGCGCCATCTCGTCCACGCGTGCCGGCACCTGCGCAGCAGGCACGTCGAAGAGCCGCGCATGCAGTTCCAGGTTCTGCCGCACGGTCAGTTCGCCATACAGAGAAAACGCCTGCGACATGTACCCCACGCGCCTGCGTGTGGCGATATCGTTCGCATCGACAGGTTGTCCGAGCAACGTCGCACTGCCCTCGCTCGCGGGCAGCAACCCCGTCAGCATCTTCATCGTCGTCGACTTGCCGCAACCGTTCGACCCGAGGAAGCCGAAAATCTCGCCCCGCCGGATTGTAAAGCTCACATGGTCGACCGCAACGAAGCCGCCAAAGCGCATCGTCAGGTCACGCGCGACGATCGCCGGCGTTGCTTCATCGCTTTGCTCGGCCACGAGCGGCGCGATGACGACAGCACGATGTTCGCGCCGCTCCGCCTCGGGCAACAACGCGATGAATGCCGCTTCGAGCGACGCCTCGCCTGCCTGCGCGCGCAACGCCTCGGGCGAGCCCGTTGCCAACACGCGTCCGGCATTCATCGCCACGAGCCAGTCGAAACGCTCGGCTTCGTCCATATAGGCCGTCGCCACGATCACGCTCATGCCCGCTCGCGCTGCCCGCAGCCTGGCAATCAGGCTCCAGAACTGCGCGCGGGCGAGCGGATCCACGCCCGTCGTCGGTTCGTCGAGAATCAAGAGATCGGGGTCGTGAATGAGCGCGCAGCAGAGCCCGAGCTTTTGCTTCATCCCGCCCGAGAGCTTGCCGGCCGGCCGCGAAAGGAAGGGATAGAGTCCCGTGTCGCGCGTCAGCGCATCGATGCGTGTGCGCCGCGCCTGCGCGTCGTGGCCGAACAGCCGCGCGAAGAACTGCAGGTTCTCTTCCACCGACAACGTGGGATACAGGTTTTTGCCGAGCCCCTGCGGCATGTATGCAATGCGCGGGCAGACGGCATTTCGGTGCCCTCGTGCCCGCATGTCGCCACCCAGCACCTCGACGGTCCCGCTCTGCACGGCACGCGCGCCCGACGCAAGCGCAAGCAGGCTCGATTTGCCTACGCCGTCGGGGCCGATCAGGCCCACCGTCGCGCCGCCAGGGATATCGAGCGTCACGTCGTCCAGCGCCACGGTCGCGCCGTACCGTTGGCTTACATGGCTTAGCCGGACCACCGGCTGTGGCGAGCGGCGACCGGCGTCGTGCACGCCCGAAACACTCGGCAGCCCCTCGACGCTCGCCGCGCCCGCCTCGCTCACCGGGGCACCTTGACGGCCAGATGCGAGGGCCATGACGCCTGCCGGTCGACCTTGACCCAGGCCACGCCAGGTACCCCGGTCTTCACGAGCTTCATGTGTTGTTGCAACAGCACGGGGCTGATACGCGCTTTCACGCGAAACATCAGCTTCTGCCGCTCGCTCGCCGTCTCGACCGTCTTCGGCGTGAACTGCGCGGTGCTGGCCACGTACGAGACGGTGGCCGGAATGACGTACTGCGGCGCCGCATCGAGGACGAGCCGAACGTCGTCGCCCATCGCCACGCGCCCCACGACGGTCTCGGGCAGGAAAAACGTCATGTAGACGTCCGAAAGATCGACGAGATTGAGCACCTTCCCGCCCGCGCCCAGCACCTCGCCCGGTTCCGCCACGCGGTACTGCACGCGGGCATCGCGCGGCGCCACGAGCTGGCTGTCGTCGATATCGGCCTGCACGCGCGCCACCGTGGCCTGCGCCGCGGCAATCGTCGAACGGGCAGCCACGAGCTGCGCTCGCGTCGCATCGATGGCGGCCTGCGCCGCAGCCACCTGCGCGGCAGCTGCAGTCACCCCCGCCCGCGCGCTCGTCGCACGGGCCCGGTCGTCATCGAGTTCCTGCATCGACGAAGCCCCTTCGCGGGATAGCGTTTCCGAGCGCGCGAGCCGCCGCTGCGCGGCGTCGAGCTCGCTCGCCCGGGCAGCCGAAACCGCTTGCGCGGCAGCCTTGTCGCTTTCGCGCTGGGCCACTTGCGCTTCGATACTCGCCGCGCCGCTTCTTGCCTGCGCCTCGCGCGCACGCGCTTCGTCGAGCTGTGCCGCGAGCGCCTGCACCTGCATCGTTGCGAGCAGTTGCCCGCGTGTGACGAAGTCGCCCTCGTCGGCCAGAATCCGATCGACACGCCCCGGCAGTTTTGTCGCCACGTCGATCTCCGTGGCCTCGATACGGCCGTTGCCGCTCGCGAAGCCGGGCCCCGGTCCGCCGTCGTGCAACAGCGTCCAGGCGAGCCACGCCGCGCCTGCCGCCACGAGCGCCGCCCCGAGCCTGGCTGTGAGATGTTTTCTTGAGCACTTCATGGTGTCGGCATCGTTGTTGAAAGAGAAAGCGGCGCGGCGCCATTTCCAACGGCATCGCTGCCGTCGAATCGATCGTCAGGACTGCCGCCCATCGCCAGATAAAGCGCCACACGGCTCGCGAGCAGCGCGCGCCGCGTCGCGAGCAGGTCGCGCTGCGCATCGAGCACTTCGAGAAAACGCGTTGCACCGTCG
>CBJMQH010000318.1:0-6518 GCA_966431825.1 uncultured Trinickia sp. | reverse complement strand
GGCCCACCTCCACCTCGATGCCGCAAACACCGGCAATATCGCCCGTCGCCGTATCTTCCATCACGAAGAAGTAGCCGGCCTCATTCGGCGCGGCGCGCCCTTCCATCGTCCGCTGCGCGCGTGCAATGCGTGCAGCGAGCGCATCGCGGTCCGGCTTGAACGTGGTGAGGCCGGGCCCCGTCTCTTGCGCGAGCGACACGAGGGCATCCACATCGCCCGTCTTGACGGCACGAACGACGATCATCGCTGCCCCTCCGATTGATTGAACGCCCCGGACTTCGCCGGTATTTCGTCGAAACCGCTCACGTCGTCGCTGCCCTCGTCCTCAACCGCCCGGCGGTGCAGCGGTACGCAACGCACGGCATCGCCGTGCACGACACCCAGCGCTGCGCGTATGGCCGAGGCGAGCGGTGCGCCGGCTGCGCGATCGATGGGCAACTCCGCCAACACGCAACGGAACTCGCCGGCCCGGTTACTCGCGACAAGGTAGGCGGCCGTCTCGTCGCTGCTCGCGACATGTTCGGGCGCCTCGCGCACGGTACGCGTTTCGTTGCCGGTCACACAGGCACTGCGATCGACCTGCGCGGTCAGCACGGGGCCTGCATCGAAAATATCGACAAAGCGATCGGGCTCGAAGCCCTCTTCGAGGTGGATGTCATAAGCCAGCAGCGAATGGGCATTCGGCTCGCCGAGCACGCGCTGCGCGGCCTCGGGCAACAAGGGCACGTAGAGCGGGTAGCTCGGCATGACCTCGGCGATAAACGTCCGGCTGCGCCCGCCCGAGGCCACGTCGATCTGCTCGAAGTCGCGGCCGAAAAACTTGCGGCCCACGGCCTCCCAGAACGGCGAGGTCCCCGTCTCGTCGGTCACACCGAGCAGCAGCGAAAACACTTCGGGCGTGAAGCGCCGGCGGTTCGCGGCGATATACATCATGCGGGCACGCGAAAGCAGGTGCGCGGCCGCATCGCCCGGCAACGACGGATCGACATAGAACCCGGCGAGACGCGAGCGCCCCGTCAGTTCGTGCGACATCGTCAACGCGTGGATCTTGCGGTTCACATGCAATTCGCGCGACGCATGAATCAACGCATCGTTGCGAAACGCGTAGAACGGCTCCGCATAGCCGGCCGCGGCGACGATGCTCGCGGTGCCGAGCAGCTTGCCGCTCGCGCCGTCTTCGAGCACGAAGAGGTAGAACTCCTCGCCCGGAAAATCGACTTCGGCGCGAAACGAATCCTCGGAGAGCGCAACGCGCGCTTCAAGGGCGAGCCTATCGGGCGGCAACGAATGGAGGACGGGCCGCGCCGTGCGGGCCATTCTCTCAAGCGCGTCGAGATCGGAAAGTCTTCCGGGGCGTACGAAGAGCGTCATCGTCTTACCGTGGCGGTGAACTGAAGCTTAGCCGGCGTTCTGCTCGGCGGCGGCAACCACTTGCGCAATCGCCTTTTCGAGGCGCGCGAAGCCTTCTTCGAGCTCCGTATCGCTGATGATCAGCGACGGAGCAAAGCGCAGCACATTCGGTCCGGCGATCAACAGCATCACGCCATGCTGAGCTGCCGCGTTGACGAAGTCCTTCGCGCGATCCTTGAACGCATCGACGAGTTCCGCGCCGATCAGAAGGCCCTTGCCGCGCACTTGCGTGAACAGGTTGAAACGCTGGCCGATCGCATCGAGCTTCGCGCGGATTTTTTCGCCGCGCGCTTTCACCCCTTCGAGCAGCGCAGGCGCGCTGACGAGCTCGACCACCTTGTCGGCGATCGCGGCACCCAGCGGATTGCCACCGTACGTGGTGCCGTGCACGCCGACCTTGAAATGCGCCGCGATTGCGTTCGTCGTCAGCATCGCGCCGATCGGGAACCCATTACCAAGCGACTTCGCCGTGGTCAGAATGTCCGGCGTGACGCCGGTATCCATGTAGGCGTAAAAAAAGCCCGTGCGGCCCACACCCGTTTGCACTTCGTCGAAAATCAGCAGGGCACCGTGCGCATCGCAGGCCTCGCGCAACGCGCGCAGGAACGCCGGATCGGCCGGAATGACGCCGCCCTCGCCCTGGATCGGCTCGACGATCACGGCACAGGTCTTCGGACCGATCGCCGCGCGTGCCGCCTCGATATCGTTGTAAGGCAGATGGACGATGCCGGCCGGCTGCGGACCGAAGCCCTCGGCATATTTCGGCTGACCGCCCACGCTCACCGTAAAGAACGTACGGCCGTGGAACGATTGCTTGAACGAGACGATTTCGTACTTGTCGTCGCCATGGCGCTCGACGGCCACACGGCGTGCGAGCTTCAACGCGGCTTCGTTCGCTTCGGCGCCCGAATTGGCAAAGAACGCGCGCTCGGCGAACGTCAATGCTTCAAGGCGCTTGGCGAGCCGCAGCACGGGTTCGTTCGTGTAGGCGTTGCTCACGTGCCAGATCTTCTCGCCCTGCTCGCGCAGCACGCGCAGCAGTTCCGGATGGCTATGCCCGAGCGCCGTGACGGCGATACCGCCCGTGAAATCGATGTAATCGCGCCCTTGCGTATCCCACACGCGCGAACCGACGCCACGGTCGGGCACGAAGGAAGCGGGCGAAAATACGGGCACCATGACTTCGTCGAAGGTCTGGCGGTTCACAGCAGTGTCGTTCATGGCACGTCCTCGCGAGAATGAGGGATAGGAGGAATGGTTAGTAGTCTAGAAAACGTTTGTGAACCCGTCTTGCGCAGGCGCGACGCGAACTATCGGGGTTCGTTGCGCACACCGGAGCGCTCGGGCGGTTCGATCAGCGCGTCCACACGGGGCTCGCCTGCATAGCCCGCGCCTGCGCCGTGCTGTTTTGCAATCCAGTTGCGGCGCTCCTCGCGCGGCGTTACGCCGAAGCGCTCGCGGTAAGCATTGGAAAAATGCGCCGCGGACGAGAACCCGCACGCAAGGCTCACCTGCACGATCGACTTGCTCGTGCGCTGAAGCTGCATGCGCGCTTTCGTCAGCCGCAAGCCGAGGTAGTACTTCGAGGGCATCGCGCCGAGGTACTGCTTGAACAGGCGCTCGAGCTGGCGCCGCGACACGCCGACCAGATTCGCGATTTCGTCGGTCGTAAGCGGGTCCTCGACGTTCGCCTCCATCAGCATCAGCGCATCGTTCAGGCGCGGGTGACGCTCGCCGGGCGCCGTGACGACCGGAATGCGCTGACGTTCCTCGCCCTCGCGCCGCGTGCCGACGCCGAGCGTATCGGCCACGCGCTCGGCCAGTTCGGGCCCGTGTTCGCGCGCGATCATCGCGAGCATGAAGTCGACGCTCGCCTGCCCGCCCGCGCAGGTCGCGCGATCGCGGTCGATTTCGAAGATCTGCTGCGTGACGATCGAGCGCTCGAACTCTTCGGCGAACTGCTGGTAAGTCTCCCAGTTCACGCTGACGCGGTAGCCCGAGAGCTGCCCGGCCATCGCGAGCCACCAGACGCCGTGGTGAATGCCCGTGACGAGCGGCGTGCGCTGCCCGACGCGTGCCAGGCTCGCGAGGAAGAGCCGATAATCGGCGAACTGCTGAAACCGCTCGGCCACGACGATGAGCCAATCGCAGGCCACGCCGTCGCCGAACGCACAGTCGGCCGGCAGCACCGCACCGCCCGAGAGCGGCACGGGGCGCCCGTCCCACGAGCAGATCTGCCAGCGGTACAGCAGGCGGCCGTCGATTTCATTGGCACGCGAAAGCGCATCGACGATCGGGCCGACGCCCGACATCGACACCGGCGGCAAGACGACGATCGCCACTTGCGTCACGCGAGCGGGCCCCGTCGACAGACGCACCATGCCGCTTTACTTGAGGCTGCCGGAGAGGAACTGCTTCAGGCGCTCGCTCTTCGGTTGGACGAGTACGTCGGCAGGCTTGCCCTCTTCCTCGGTACGTCCCTGGTGGAGAAACATCACATGATTCGACACATTGCGCGCGAAGCCCATTTCGTGCGTCACGACGATCATCGTGCGCCCCTCCTCGGCGAGCTTCTGCATGACCTTCAGCACCTCGCCCACGAGTTCGGGATCGAGTGCCGAAGTCGGCTCGTCGAACAGCATGACATCGGGGTTCATCGCGAGTGCGCGCGCGATGGCGACGCGCTGCTGCTGACCGCCCGACAGATGCGATGGATACTGCTTCTCGAGCCGCGGCGCGAGACCGACCTTCTCGAGGTACATGCGCGCACGCTCCTCGGCTTCCCGGCGCGGCACGCCGAGCACATGGATCGGCGCCTCGACGACGTTCTCGATCACGTTCATGTGCGCCCAGAGGTTGAAGTGCTGAAACACCATCGCCAGTTTCGTGCGAATCCGTTGCAGCTGCTTGTGGTCGGCCACTTCGAGCGCGCCCGAGCGGTCGGCTTTCGTACGCACGGTTTCGCCGTCGACGACGATCTCGCCGGCGTTCGGCCGCTCGAGAAAGTTGATGCAGCGCAGGAACGTGCTTTTGCCCGAACCGCTCGCGCCGATGATGCTGATCACGTCGCCGGCCTTCGCCGTGAGCGTCACCCCCTTGAGCACTTCGTTATCGCCGTAGCGCTTGTGGATATCGAGTGCCGCGAGCTTGACGGCAGCGGATTGAGAAGTCTCTTGGAGCACCATGCTCTCCCGGTTGAATCAGTGGCGGCCGACGGCGAGGTAGGCGAGCCAGTGTCTTTCGGCCCGGCGGAACGCCGCGACGAGTGCGAACGATACAGCAAGATAAATCAATGCGGCGATGCCGAACGCCTGGAACGACATGTAGGTGGCCGAATTGGCGTCGCGCGCCACCTTCAGGATATCGGGCACGGTCGCGGTGAAGGCGACCGTCGTCGCATGCAGCATCAGGATCACTTCGTTGCTGTAGAGCGGCAACGCACGGCGCAGCGCCGAAGGCAGGATGAGACGGCGGTACATCGTGAAGCGGCCCATGCCGTAGGCGCGCGCCGCCTCCACTTCGCCGTGCGAAATCGAGCGAATGGCGCCCGCGAAGATTTCGGTCGTATAGGCGCCCGTGTTCAGGCCGAACGCGAGAATCGCGCAGTGCAGCCCGCTTCGGAAGAACGCGTTCAGCAACTCGTGGTGCCGTACGAAGTCGAGACTGTAGACGCCGCTGTAGATCAGCAGCAACTGCACATAAAGCGGCGTGCCGCGAAACACGTAGGTGTAGCAGCGCACGGGCAGCGAGAGCCAGGGGTTCTTCGAGACGCGCGCGACGGCGAGCGGCACGGCCATCACGAAGCCGATGAGCAGCGAGGCGACGAGCAGCCACAGCGTGACCGCAAGACCGGAGAGGCCCTGACCGTCCCAGTAGACGAACGCGCGGCCGAATTGCGAAAGGATTTCGATCATAGCTCTGCGTGCCGGACACCGATGGAGTAGCGCTTTTCGAGCCAGACGAGCACGAGGTTCGAGACCGTCGTGATAGCCAGATAGATCAGCGCCGCAACGAAGATGAAGAAAAACATGTTGAAGGTGCTCTTGCCGGCGTCCTGAGCCGCCTTGACCACATCGGCCAAGCCGATGATCGAGACGAGCGCCGTCGCCTTCACGAGGACCTGCCAGTTATTGCCGATGCCGGGCAACGCGAAGCGCATCATCTGCGGAAACATGATCCGGATGAAAACGCGTGCACCGCTCATCCCGTAGGCGCTGCCCGCTTCGAGCTGTCCGCGCGGCACGGCCAGAAAGGCACCGCGAAACGTCTCGGTGAAGTAGGCGCCGTAGATGAAGCCGAGCGTCAGCACCCCGGCAACGAACGGATCGATATCGATCTGCGCCATGTCGAGCGCATCGGTCAACTGATTGACGGCGATCTGGATACTGTAGAACAGCAGCAGCATCAGCACGAGGTCGGGTACCGAGCGGATCAGCGTCGTGTAAGCCGTTGCAACGGCGGACATCGCCCGACTGCGCGAGAGCTTCGCCACCGCGCCGATCAGACCGAGCACTACGGCGACCGTCAGCGACAGTACCGACAGTTCGATCGTCTTTATCGTGCCCGCGAGGAGGATCGGGCCGAAACCGTAAAGGAACACGCGCGTCTCCGTTGTCAGGGTTCTATGCGAAGGCAGCCTGCCCGGCGTGGCCGTGTTCCGGTCACCGCAACGCTTGCCCGCCCGCACTCTTTTGGCGTGGGACCGATACTCGCAAGCGAAAAACCTTTTTTCAATTCGGATCGGGTGCGCATACTGCACTGCAGCATGCCGCATGGCTGGCGGGAAAGCGCCTTTTGATGGGCGTGCGCGCGAATCGGGCGGAGCCCGTGCGCGGGTACGGCACGCCCGATTTGCGTAAGTTTCGCGTCGCTTTTTCGATAGTCGGAACGCCCGGCCAGGCGCGCGCCACGGCGGGCGGCGGGCGGCGGGCGGCCGGTGGTCGCCGCTCAGCGGCTCAAGTACGCTGGCTGACCCGCGGCAGTTTCGTGTCGCGCCGCGTACGGACGAGTTCGGCCCATTGCCACGACGCGAGCGCGCCGCAGCCGAAGACGACTTCGCGCATCCGCTTCACAAGTGCAAGCGAGAACGCCACGTGGTGATCGACGCC
>CBJMQH010000317.1:0-6523 GCA_966431825.1 uncultured Trinickia sp. | reverse complement strand
CTTTCGCTGATCGTTGTGCGCGATGCGCGACCGCATCGACGAGTGCCTCGATCATCGTCAGGATCGCCGCTTCGGATGTCGCCGCGAAACGGCGGTCGGCCTTCACGTAAAAGCGGTGCGCCGCGATGGAGGCGAGCGGCGATTCCGGACCGTCGGTGATGGCGAGCACCGGTATGTTGCGGCGCGCAGCGAGTCGGGCGAGCTCGATGGTGTCGTTGACGTAGCGTGGAAATGCGATTGCAACGACGAGGTCACCGGGGCCGGCGCTCGCGAGCCGCCGCGCGGCATTGGTCGGCCCGCCGGAATGCGCGAGCGAGTGTACGTTGTCATGACAGATCGACAGCCCGTGCTCCATCAACCCGGCGACGAACGCGCTGCCGCCGGAGCCCACGATCATTACGCGGCGCGCGGCGAGGATGGCGTCGACGACGGCTTCGACATCTGCACCTTCTATCTGTGCACGCGTTGCCTCCACGTTTTCGAGGGCCTGTGCGAACACCGCGTCGAATACCTTGCCGCCCTGCACCGGGGTCTCCAGTTCCTGCGCGGAACGCAGTCGCTCGATCGGGGCGAGCGTCGCCTCGAAGCCGCGCACGAGCGCTTCGCGTAACGCCGGATAGCCATCGAACCCGAGCGCACGCGCGAAGCGGTTCGCCGTGGCGACCGACGCTTGAACTGCATCTGCGAGTTCGTCGATACGCATCGTGGCGGCACGGAACGGATTCGCGAGCACATATTCGCCCATCCGCTGATGGATCGGCGTCAGAGTCGGCATCGCGGCGGCAATTCTGGCGGCGATGGGCGGGTTCGAATCGGTGGCGGCTGCCGCTCGGGAAGGACGGGCACTAGGCATGAGTAGGGGGCGGTGTTTCAGAGTGGCGATGAAAATGAATTTACACTAATTGAGGTTGAGAAAAATTAATTTTCATAGGGGGTTGTACGGGGGGTACGGATAGGCCGCTGTGCGTCCTGCGGCGCGGCGAAGGGCGTCTTCGCTGTAGGCGGCACGTTGGGGCACCGAATCGGTATCGGCGAGCGCTGTAAGCGCAGAAGGACTGAGTACGAATGTCTGCCTATCCGCTGCCGAGCTTCGAGAGCGATCTGCAAAGGCAACATGACATACCGGGCGCGTCGTCGCGCCCGCGTGCATTGAGTCTCGGTGGTAGCGGGGAAATGCGCGTCGATGGGTCGCTAAAGCCGCGGGAGCGGCCTGCGTGTCGACGGCGAAGGCGTTAGTGCTGTGACGGCTCCGACGCATCGGGGCGCCCGGTCCGGCGCAGCGTCTCGAACGCCTGCAAGGCGCGTATGCGTGCCTGTTGATGCGCGACGATCGGCGGGGGATAGCGATTGTCGGACTCTGACGGCATCGCTGCCCGCTCGATCGGCAATGCTACCGTTGGGCTATGTATCGAAGCGTCGGGCAGGCCCCGGAGCTCCGGCACCCAGCGCCGGACATAGTCGCCGCGGGGATCGAATTTCTTGCCCTGCAAGACCGGGTTGAAGATCCGAAAGTACGGTGCGGCATCGGCACCGCAGCCCGCAACCCATTGCCAGCTCGCGGGGTTGCTGGCCTCGTCGGCATCGACGAGTGTGTCCCAGAACCACGACTCGCCGTCGCGCCAGTCGATCAGCAAGTGCTTGACGAGAAACGAGGCGACGACCATCCGCACGCGGTTGTGCATCCAGCCCGTGTGCCAAAGCTCGCGCATCCCCGCATCCACGAGCGGATAGCCGGTTCGACCGCGCTGCCACGCTGTCAGCGCGAGCGCGTCGACGCGCCAGGGCATGGCATCGAATTGCCGCCGAACGTTCACGCGATGCAGCGGCGGCAGATGGTAGAGCAGGTAGTAGGAGAACTCACGCCACCCAAGCTCGTCGAGAAACTTGCCGATGTCCGCCTGCTCGATGCGCTCGATGTGGGCGACCGCAACGACGGCATACCAAACCTGTCGCCCCGAGAGGTTCCCGAAGCGAAGATAGGGCGACAGACGGCTCGTACCTTGCAAGGCCGGCGCGTCGCGCTCGGCCGCGTAGCTGCGCAGCGCTTCGGCGAGGAAGCGCTGCAATTGCACGTGAGCGCCTTGTTCGCCGCATCGCCATGTTTCACGCAAGCCGCACGCCCAATCGGGCGAGCGCGGTTGGAGCGCCAGCGCATCGAGGTCGGTTGCAAACGCGCATGCGTTCTGCGGCACAGGGGCGAACCGCAGGGCGCGAGGGGCGGGCAGCGGTGTCTCTACGCAAGCGCCGTCGCGGGCAGCGCGCCAATAGGCGCCGAAGACTTGAAAGGGCTTGCCCTCCCGCGTGAGGACAGTCCACGGTTCGCGCAGCAAATGACCATTGAAGCTCGATACGGCGATGCCTTTGGCTTTGAGGGCTGATTTGATTACGGTGTCGGTGTCGCGCTGCGCAACCGAATAGCGGCGATTCCAGCAGACCTCGACAGCGTCGATCGCCGACGCGAACGTGTCGATCGCCTCTTGCTCCGGGCCATGCAGCAGAACGAGCCCGCCGCCCAACGCCTGCAACCCGCGGTCGAGCTCACGCAGCGACTCGTGGAGCCACCACCGCGCCGCGCCGCCGAGAGGGCGGCCTTCTTTCGGTGTTTCGTCATAGACGAAGACGCAAACAACGGGGTGCCCGCTCGAAGCGCCGTGCGTGAGTGCCGGGTTGTCGGCGAGCCGTTGATCGTCGCGGAACCAGACGACGACGGGCCGGCGATCGTGGGGCAGGCGGCTTTCTGGCATAACGGGCGCAGAAGTCAGGTTGCACGCAAGGGTGCCCATCATAGCGTGACGTCGCCGGGATGACGGACAGACCTTAACTTCGGCGCAACCGTGCCAGTGCCCGCACGATCGATTGCCGCTCCACGGGGTTGCGAATAGGGTCGTCGAAGCCCGCTGCGATGGCTTGCCTGATATCCTGATCGCGCGCGAGCGCGGTCACGGCAAATGCCGGCACCGTGATGCCGTCGGCCCTCATGGCTGCGATCAACGACGTCGGGATGTTCCGGGCGGTGCTGAACGGGCCGCCGCCGTAGGCGAACCGACCGCTGATCGGGGCAGGCTAGGTATCGGTGCCGGCCCGGTACATCTGAAGCGCCTTGGTTGCTCGGGCCCGGACGGCGCGCTGCACGAGCGGGGTCCAACCGAGCAGGGCGCCTTTGGCGCCGAGCGCCTGGCGGGCCCACCGCCATAGATCGAATGTGTCGTGGTGTGTTGCAATCAATCCATTTCGGAATGTGAAGCGTGCCTCGACGTGATTCACCACGACTCTTCCGGTCTGGCTGAAAACATAGTTCGCACGCCAATGTGCGACGCCGTTCCGATCGTCGGCGGCGACATCGACGAGCGTCAACGAAAAGTCTTCTGCGCGCGCTGTCAGCATGCGCCACATGTCGCGTGCCGCTTCGCCGTTCAACGTGCCGAACGCCGGATCGCTGAATTCCACGTCATGGGTGTAGCAGCCGGCCATTGCCTCGGCATCGAGTCGCGCAAACGCCTCGTAAAATTGGGCCACCAGGCGGGCGTTCGGATGATTGGGGTTCAACGGAGGCTCCCGTAGTTCGGAGGGCCGATCGAATCGGAATGTTTGGCGATTTTGCCCGGCTTGTGCGCCGTGTCAATGGGGCTCGCGCGAGCTGTGCTTAGGGGATTAGCTGCAAATCAGAATATCCTTACATCGGTTTACCCTCTACTTTCTGCTGCCTTGCGCCGTTAAAGTAGCGATTCGCTCGGCAAGCTCGGGGGGCTCAAAAATGAATATCGTAAATCGCCTCATTCTCGCGTTTTCGGTGTGCGCGCTTGCGCTCGTGTCGGTCGGCGGCTACGGCGTGTGGCAGTTGCGGCAGTCGCAGGGGCGCCTCGAGCACTTGCAGGCAGGCGTGCTCTCTTCGTTGCACGACTTCAGCGCGATCGCCGCGAGTGTGACTGATATCCGCATATCGCTTTATCGGCATGGCCTGACACCGGATACGGACGGCAAGGCGGCAATCGAAACGCAGGTCGCCGCCCGCGAGCAGGAACTGGATGGGCTGCTGGACCAATATGCGAGAGCCGATATCTGGGCAGGGCAGGACCTGGCGCTTGCCAAGGCGGATCGAGTGAATCTCGACAGCTACAAGCGGGCAGTGACCGGATTCTTTCAAACGTCCCGGTCGGGCGACATGGATGCGACGCGCACCGCGCTGTTCAAGAACGGCCCGCTTGATGCCGCGAGCAAGACGCTGCGGGCCGGATTGGCCGACCATACCGCTGCAGTGCTCAAACTTGCCGAGGCGTCGCGCCAGGCGAACGAGGCGGCTTACGTCGGCGTCGTCTGGACGCTCTCGGTCGGCATTGCGCTCGTGCTGCTCTGCGTGCTGACCGTCGCATGGCGCTGCATTGCACATATTCGCGCAAGCTTGCATGACATTCGTTCTGTTTTGGTCGAAGCCGATCGCTCGCTCGACCTTTCGATGCGGGTTCCGGTCAAGCGCGCCGACGAGATCGGCGAGACGGCGCGCGCATTCAATGCGTTGGCGGCTCGCCTGTCGGACTCCCTGCGCACCGTTCAACATTCGAGCATTGCGGTGGCGCGGGCGTCCGAGGAGATCGCGACGGGCAATACGGACTTGTCGGCGCGTACGGTGACGCAGGCGGCTTCGTTGGAGCAAACGGCATCGAGCATGACGCAGCTGACCGAGACGGTGAAGCACAACACGGACAGCGCGAGGCAGGCGAATGCGCTGGCTGCGCGCGCGACCGAGATCGCCGATGCAAGCAATGCGGCCGTGGCGGGCATGGTCGAGGCGGTCGAAAAGATTCGCGGCAGTTCGGCGCGTGTCTCGGAGATCACGGGCATGATCGAGAGCATCGCATTTCAGACGAACATCCTGGCGCTCAATGCGGCCGTCGAGGCGGCGCGGGCGGGCGAAGAGGGGCGTGGTTTCGCCGTGGTCGCAACGGAGGTGCGCAGCCTTGCTCAGCGTTCGGCGGCGGCCGCCAAGGAGATCAAGGCGCTCGTCGAATCGTCCGTTGCCACGATCCATGCGGGGGCGACGCAGGCGGGCGAAGTGGGAGCAACGATGGGCGAGGTGAAGGCTGCGATCAAGCAAGTGTCGGATATCGTCGGCGAGATTGCGGCCGCGTCGGACGAGCAGAGTCGAGGGATCGAGCAGGTCACCCATGCGGTCGGACAGATGGACGAGGTGACGCAGCAGAACGCGAAGCTTGTCGAACGGGCTTTAGCCGCGGCAAAATCGCTCGAGCAGCAGGCCATGCAACTGAGGGAGGCGGCGTCGGCATTTCGGTTGCTCGACGTGGCGCCGCAGTAGCGCAGCGGGTGGTCGGCAGTGATGGGCGCGCCCCGACATGCGCTGAGTCGTTTCTCCCGTTGGGGCGGCGACTCAATTGAGAGGGGCAACTGCCATGACCGCAGCATCGGCGCCTATCGGCCCGGAGGCGTTTTTCGAGGTACCCCGCGCAAGCAGCTTCGCGCTATCGCCCGATGGCGAGTGGCTTGCATGGTTCGCCGGTGCCGGCGAGCGGCCGGCTTTGTACGCGGGTAGGCGGGCCGATGTCGAAACGGGCCGCACCGATCGGGCGACGTTGCTTGTCGATGCGTCGACCTGCGGCTGTTTCGCCTTCGAATGGAAGGACGACACGCATATCCTTTTGATCGGCGACAAAGCGGGCAACGAGTGCTACCACGTCTACTGCGTCGCGCTACGGCAGGACAGCGCACCGACCGTGCGCGACTTGACGCCGTTCGACAACGTGCAGGCACGCGTGCTGAGCGTGCTCCGCGGTGACGAATCGGCGGTATTGATTGCCGACAACCGGCGCGTGCCGCAGTGCTTCGATGCCTACCGCGTCGACCTCGCTACGGGGGAGGCGACGATGGTCGCGGAAAACCCCGGTGACGTCGTGCAGTGGTTTGCCGACAGCAGTGGGCGGGTGCGACTCGCGCAAGCCGTGGATACGGTCACTCGATTGCGTTACCGCTCGACGGAGAGCGAGCCGTTTCGCGAAATCGCATCGGCGGCCGACGGCGAAACGTTGCAGCCCGTCGTGTTCTTGCCCGATAGGCCGGATACGTTGCTCGTATTGTCGAACCGGGGGCGCGACACGCTTGCGCTCTATGAATTCGATGCCGAGCGCGGCGTGGAAGGCCGGTGTTTTTATGAACGAGACGATGTCGATGTAGGCGGTATCGTCTGGTCCCGTAGCCGGGACGTGCTCGTCGGTGCAAGCTACACGACGTGGCGGCTTTTCTATCACTTCTTCGACGAAACGCGCCGGCAATTGTTCGATGCGCTTGAACGTGCGCTGCCGGACCAGCAGATCGTGCTCAAGAGCGCATCGGACGACGAGCGGTTTTTTGTTGTGGGTGCCGCCAGCGACGTGCGCGTCGAGCATCACTATCTGTATTGCGCCGATAGTGGGAAACGCGTGCCGCTAGGCAGCGCGCTGCCGCATTTGAGCGCGGCAGCGCTGGCGCCTACGCGCGCGGTTCGATGCGAGACCCGCAAGGGTTTCGCGATGGA
>CBJMQH010000316.1:0-6544 GCA_966431825.1 uncultured Trinickia sp. | reverse complement strand
CGTTCGAATGGGCCGAACGGGTGACGCTGATCCCCCAGCGCGACCCCGACGACGCCGCATTCGCGCGCCTGCGTGAACATTTCACCGACGAGGAGATCGCCGAACTCGCGTTCGTCATCGTGACGATCAACGCATGGAACCGGCTCAGCGTCTCGTTCCGCACGCCGGTACCGGAGACGGCCTGAGGCGCGGCGCCCGCGAAGCGGCGAGAAAGCGGTTCTTACCATTTCTTGCCGCTATTTCTCAACTATTAGGGCCGATTCCGCTCAGAGCCGCCGCGTCGCGCATGCGCATCCGTAAAGTCTGCGTAAAATTGCGGATTGGAAAATGAAAGGGGCGCGCTGCCGCGCCCTCGCAAGCGCAGACTATGCCGATAACGCAGCAACGCTCGATCGAGCTCGACTTCTTTCGCGGACTGGTTCTACTCATCATCGTCGTCGACCACATCGGCGGCAGCATCCTTTCGCGCTTCACGCTGCACAGCTTCGCGTTCAACGATGCCGCCGAAGTGTTCGTCTTCCTGGGCGGCTTCGCGGCGGCGCACGCCTTTGCAGCGCTCGAAGCGCGGCGCGGCGTTGCAGCCGCGCGTCAACGCTTCCTGCGGCGTGCGCTCGAAATCTATGGTGCCTACCTCATCACCGCCCTCTTGATGCTGGTCGTGAGCGCCGCGATCGATGCAACGGGCGTGGTCGTGCCGAACACCGTCACCGACGACGTCGATCAGCTCGTCGCTGCGCCGCTACTGACGCTGGTCGAAATCGCCTTCCTCGCGCGCCAGCCGTACCTGGCCTCCGTTCTGCCGATGTACATGGCATTTGCCCTGGCGGTGCCCGTCATCGTGCCGCTGGCCCGCCGCGGGCCTTGGGGCATGCTGGCCGTCAGCACCCTCGTTTGGGCGGCCGCCACGCTGTTCTGCCCCTGGTTGCCGTCGGCCGCCGACGCACATTGGGATTTCAATCCATTCGCATGGCAATGGATGTTCGCGCTCGGCGTACTGGCTCGCTGCCATCCGCTGCATAAGCGGTTTGCAGACGGGCGCACAGGGTGGTTGCTCAGCGTGGCAGCCTTCACAGCCGTCGCCGCGTTTGCCGGCATGAAACTGTTGGGCGATGGCGCCGATCTGCCGCCCTCGTTCAAGCAGGACCTCGGGTGGTTGCGCATCGCAAACTTCGTGGCGATCGCCTGGCTCGCGGCCGATCTGTGCAGTGCCGGCTGGATCGCCCGAGCCGCGCAGCGCCTGCCCGCCATCAATGCGATCGGGCGCGACGGCCTCGCGGCGTTTATCGCGGGCACCGTCATCTCGCTTGCCGTCGATTCCGCGCTGCATGCAACGACCGATGGCCTGCTCGACATACCGCGCGGCCTCGCGGCCGACGCGGTCGCAGTGGCTGCCCTTGTCTGTATCGCCTGGCTACGGAAGGCGAGGCGGGCGCCACGCAGCGCGGGAGCCCGTGCCACGATCTGAGACGTCGCGCCACACAGGTTGGCGCGCCGGCCCGCGCGCTAGTGCAGCGCCTCGCGCCAGAGCACGCTCATGATCGTCATCAGCGCCGGCCCGATGAACAGGCCGATGAGGCCGAACGTTTCGGCCCCGCCGAGAATCCCGAACAGCACGAGCAGGAACGGCAGCCGCGTTGCGCTGCCGATCAGAAGCGGCCGCACGAAATGCTCTGCGGCAAAAACGACGATCGCGCCCCATGCCAGCACGGCCGCGGCGCCCACGGTCGCGCCTTGCGTGAAGAGCCACAATGCCACGCCGGCAATGACGATCGGCGCACAAAACGGGAGCATGGCCGCGATCGCCGTCAGCAGCGCGAGGATCGCCACATGCGTGGCACCGGCGAACGCGTAGGCGGCGCCGATCAAGACGCCTTCTCCGAGCCCCACGACGACGAGTCCGCTCATCGTGCCGCGGACCGCACTCGTCATATGCAGGACGAGGTGTGCCCCATCCGCCCCGAAAACGCGCCGCACGGCCTTGAGCAACTGCTCGACAAGCTGCGGGCCGGCTTGCAGCAGTACGAAAAGGCTCAGCAACATGAAGCCGAAGTGAACGAGTCCGCGTGCAACGACAACGCCGACATGACGGCCCGCGGTGAGCACGTTCGCATCGTGCAGGCCGTGGATGGCCGGCGAACCTTGCAGCGGACGGGCAAGATTCTCTTGCCACCACGCCCCGATTTGCGAGCCGAACGGTAAGTGCGAGACAACGTCCGGCAATGCGATCCCGTTCGCCTCGGTTGTCTTGATCCATTCGGCGAGTTCGTGGGCCTCGCGCAGCGTCTGTGCCAGCACGAATGCGAAAGGCAGCACAACGAACAATCCCACTGCCAGCGTCAGCCCCAGCGCACCGAGGCTCGTGCGCATCGGCCTCTTGTGCGAGAGCTTCATGCGCGTGGCGAGCGGCCAGATCGCGATCGCGATCACCACGGCCCAGGCCAGCGGGGCGATGAACTCACGGATGACCCACAACGCCAGCGCGAGCAGCACGGCATAGAGAACGAGCGTGGCCGCGCGCTGCGATTTCTTCTTTTCCTCTGCATCAGAGGTGACGGACGGACGGAAGGACATGAGTTTGGGGTTCCCGTTTCGACGCATTCGTTCATTGGATCGGCGACATGTTAATCGATCGCCGCCGCACCGCGCGGCCCTGGCAACCGGCCGCGTTGACGCGCACACCAAGTTTGCGAACAATCGATCCATCCGATATGCGCCGACCAGACAGGAGAATGAAATGAGCCGCCGTTCGCCGTCGTCTCGCGCCAGGGGTGCCAACGCAAGCCGCGTGCGCAGCAAGGCGTCCGTTTGTCTCGCGCTTGCGACGCTCGGCCTTTTGACTGGGCAAGCGCCGGTATACAGCGCAAGCGCCAGCGCGAATGCGAGTGCAAGCTCGAGTGCTGCCGAAGCGGCCGCCGCTTCCGCGCCCGTGCCGAGCGAGCATGCGGTCACGACGCAGCACACGCTGGCGCTCGGGCGCACGCGGCTCGCCTACACGGCGACGGCCGGCAACCTGCTGATTCGCGACGCCCACGGCGAGCCCGACGCAAGCCTCTTTTACGTGGCCTATACGCGAAACCCGGAGCACGGCGAGCGCAAAATCCGCCCGGTTACCTTCGCGTTCAACGGCGGGCCCGGTGCGGCGAGCGTCTTTCTGCTGATGGGCTCCTTTGGCCCGAAACGCGTTCGCACCGCCACGCCCCTGCCCACCCCACCAGCGCCCTACCGGGTCACCGACAATCCCGACAGCCTGCTCGACACCACCGATCTCGTCTTCGTCGACGCCGTGGGCACCGGTTTTTCCCGGCTTGTCGGTCAGGGGGATGCTGCGCGGATCTACAGCGTCGACGGCGACCTGGATGCGTTCGTCCGCTTCATCGATCGGTACCTGAGTACCACCTCGCGCTGGAACGCACCGAAATTCCTCATGGGCGAATCGTACGGAACCGCCCGCGCCGCCATGCTGGCCTATCGGTTGCTCGAGCGCGGCATCGCACTGAACGGCGTCGTTTTACTGTCGTCGATTCTGAACAGCTACATCGAGGCGCCGGGGTACGATCGCCGCTATGTGTTTTACCTGCCGTCTTACGCGGCCGTTGCCTGGGAACACGACAAGCTCGGCACCCCGAAGCCCCCGGCTTTGCCCGCGCTGCTCGACGAGGTTCGCGCCTTCGCCGCGGGGCCGTACGCCGCAGCGCTCGCGAAAGGCGACGCACTCGATGACACGGAACGCGACGCACTGGCAGCGCAAGTGGCCCGCTATACGGGACTCGATCCGAAGTACGTCGCATCGGCGCACCTGCGCATCGGACCTTCGCGCTTTCGGAAAGCGCTGCTGCGCGAGCGCGGGGTCAGCGTGGGCCGCTACGATGCGCGCGTCGAAGGCGAGGACCGCGACGCGACCTCGAGCTCGCCCGAATTCGACGCATCCGAGCGCTACGTGACGAGTGCGTTCGACGCGGCCTTCCATGCACACCTCGCGGACGACCTGCACTATGTGTCGACCGAGCGCTACCGCGTTTTCAACGACGATGCGCTCGCCCGGTGGCATTGGGAACATGCGGCGCGCGATGGCACGCACGCGTTGCCGTATGCCGCAGGAGACCTCGGCGATGCGATGCGCCAGAGCCCACGGCTGTGCGTTTTTTCGGCGAACGGCTACTTCGATCTCGCCACGCCTTTTTTCTCGACCGAGTACGATCTCGCGCACCTCGGGCTGCCCGCGCAACAACGCGGCCGCATTACCGTCGCGCATTACATGAGCGGTCACATGATCTATCTTGACGACGACGCTTTGCACGCGCTCAAAACAGATCTCACGCGCTTCTACGATTCATGCGCCTGAATCAACCGTATAAGTTTCTTACCATTAAGAGAATATATTTATTGGAATGTTTTTTCCTATTTGAACGACACCCCATTCCCAGCAGATAAATACGAAATTCCTCCCTGTCAAATTGCCGACAAAAGCGGAATTTACGACACCACGACCTGAAATCGCCGCGCGGATGCCGCTCTACGGCATACAGACGGACATTTCTACTACTACATTTCTCAGCTACACGGGTTTATTTTTGTCCTGCTACGTTTAGCACGCCCAATCTTTTGGGCATTCCCAAACCCAAGCAAATGACAACAATGGCTCGAGACAGCAAATATATTTTGCTCCGTTGACTCACCGCTTTCCCGCGGATACGGCGTCTGCCGGCGTTGCAATCCTAGGAGGTCAAATGAAGTCGACATTGAAGACAGGGCGACAGGCATCGAAATTTCTAAGATCAGCAGCGATCGCATTGCCAATCGCTGCAGCCGGTCTCCCCGCCCACGCGTCCAGCGCACCGGTCACGTGGGTCAGCACGGAAACAAAAGCCTTTGTCACACCCCAGCAGTTCGAAGCGTTTGCAGCCAAGCCGCTGTTCGAGATGTCCGCCGGCGCGCCGGCAAATGTGGTCGTGAGCCTGCACGTGCGCAACTTCGACAAGCTCAAAGCACTGGGCCACGCCGTCACAGACCATAGCAGTCCTCACTATCATCGGTATCTCACGCCCGAACAGTTCCTCGCCGACTACGCGCCGACGCAGGCGCAAGTCGACAAGGTGGTCGCCTACCTGCGCAAGAGCGGCTTCACCAATATCCGCGTATCGAAGAACAGGCTGCTGGTATCGGCAAGCGGCACGGCGGGCACCGTCCGCACGGCCTTCAACACGCCGCTCGGGCGCTTTGCCAAGAACGGCCGCCATGTCTATGCGAACACGGCCCCGGCACAGGTGCCCGAGGCGCTCGCCGATACGGTGCAGTCCGTGCTGGGCCTGCAAAACGTGACGCGTGCGCATACCTATGCGAAGGTTGGCCCGCGAACGCAGGGTAAAACGCTCGCCACGGGCACCGCCACCGGTCACTACCCGAACGAATTCCCCGGGATCTACGACGCTTCGGGCCTGCCGCAGGGCACTGGCACAAATGTCGGCATCATCACGATCGGCGGCGTCGGGCAGACGCTTCAGGACTTGGGCCAGTTCACGAGCGCCAACAATCTGCCGCAGGTGAACACATCAGTCGTGCCTACCGGAGACCCTGGCGGCAACTATAGCGACGACCCCGACGGTCAGGGGGAATGGGACCTCGACAGTCAGGACATCATCGGCGCAGCCGGCGGTGCCGTGAACCAGCTGCTGTTCTACGAAGCCGACCTCGGCGCTTCAGGCAATACCGGCCTCACGCAGGCGTTCAATCAGGCCGTCAGCGACAATACGGCGAAGGTGATCAACGTCTCGCTCGGCTGGTGCGAGGCCGACGCGAACGCGGACGGCACGATGGCCGCCGAAGACCAGATCTTCGCCACCGCCGTGGCGCAAGGCCAAACGTTCTCGGTGTCGTCCGGCGACGAGGGGGCGTACGAGTGCAACAACCGCGGCTACCCCGACGGCAGCACCTACTCGATTTCGTGGCCTGCCTCTTCGCCGAACGTGGTGGCGATCGGCGGCACGACGCTCTATACGAATTCGAGCGGGGGCTGGGCCAGCGAGACCGTTTGGAACGAAGGGCTCGACGGCAACGGCAAGCTGTGGGCGTCGACGGGCGGCTTCAGTTCGTATGAGAGCCTGCCCTCGTGGCAGAGCGGGCTGAACGTAAGCCCGACACCGGCCGGACGCGCCGTGCCCGACATTTCGTTCGATGCCGCGCAAAGCACGGGCGCGCTCGTCTACGTGAACGGCCAGATCCAGCAGATCGGCGGCACAAGTTTGTCGTCGCCGCTGTTCGTCGGTTTCTGGGCACGCATCGAGACGGCCAACGCCAACCGGATCGGCTTCCCGGGTGCAAGTCTCTATAAATCGATCGCCGCCACACCAACGCTCGTGCACGACGTGACGTCCGGAAACAACGGTTACGGCGGCTACGGCTACAAGGCGACGAAGGGCTGGGACTACCCGACGGGCTGGGGTACCGTCGACATCGGCAAGCTCTCGTCTTATATCAAGGCACACACGTTCGCCCACTGACTACCCGCGACGGCACGCGCGAGCAAGAAGCACCGCGCGCGTGCCAT
>CBJMQH010000315.1:0-6554 GCA_966431825.1 uncultured Trinickia sp. | reverse complement strand
GGATTCGTGTGCGCGTCGCCCGCCCGCGTCGGGCGCGCCGAGATCGTCGAGCAGCGCAAGCGCTGCGCGTCGACCGGCGATCGCGGCCGCATCGGCACCTGCGATCACGGCGCCGTCGCCGGCCAGATAGATCCCGGGGATCGAACTGCGGCCTGCCGCATCGCGTTTGGGCACCCAACAGTCGCTCGTCGTCTCGAAACGAAACGCGCAGCCCGCGAGGTCGGCCAGCTGTGTTTCCGGACGCAGGCCGAAGCCGAGGCCCACCGCATCGCATTCGAGCGTCTTCTTATCTCCCTGCGCACCGGCATCGCCGCTGTGCCACGCGAAGCCGGTCACATGCTGCTCACCGAGCACGCTGCCGAGCGTCACGCCGTGTTCGATCGTCACGCCGCGCGCCTGGAGCCAGCCGACATAGAACAGGCCTTTAGCAAGCGTTGCAGGTTCGGCCGCGAGCCTGCCGGCGGCGGCGAGCAGCGCCGAGAACGGCGCCGTATCGAGCACCGCGGCGACCTCGATGCCCGCTTTGGCGTATTGATACGCAACGAGATAAAGGAGCGGCCCCGTGCCCGCGAAGGCGACCCGCTTGCCTACCGCGCATTGCTGGGCCTTCAATGCGGTCTGGGCGCCGCCGAGCGTATAAACGCCGGGCAAGGTCCAGCCGGGAACCGGCAACACGCGGTCGGTCGCGCCCGGCGCGATGATCAGGTGCGTGAACGGCACGCGGCATTCGCGCCCGTTGCGCAGTGTGTCGAGCTGTCCGCCGAGCGCGAACTCCGTATCTTCGAGCAGCCCGCGAACCGAGCGTGTCGGCGCATTGGCAAAGGCTTCGCAGTCCCAAACGAGCGTATCGGGTCGGTAGTCGATATGCGCGCAGAGCGCGGCCATCGTTTCGTGCAGCGCATGCGCTTTTCGGGCTTCGAACCCATAGCGGCGGCGCTTGTCGGCAAAGGTCTCGCCGAACCCGGCGTTGGCCGGGGGCTGGCGATAGATCTGTCCGCCCCAGCGCGCGTTTTCGTCGAGCACGACAGGGCAGAGTCCGGCTTCGACGAGCGCTTGCGCGGCGCGAATGCCGGCGGGGCCCGCGCCGACAATCACGATTTCGGGCTGGCCTGTCATTGCGTGGGGCTCCCGGGCGGCAAGGGGTGCGGCGTGGCGAGCGCGGGCGCGGTGACGAGGCGCATGCCGCGCTCGATGCGCGTCGTGCAACTGCGCAGACGACGTCCGTCTTCGGTGCTGATCCAGCAGTCCTGGCAAGCGCCGATCAGGCAAAAGCCCGCACGCGGTTCGCCGCTGAACTCGGTCACGCGGATCTGACGCCGCTGGACGAGAATGGCGGTGAGCACGGTGTCGCCTTCGAGCGCCTGGACGGCGTGACCGTCGAGCGTGAAGGCGACGCACGGGCGGGCGTTGCTGCCGATGCGGACGAACTGCGCATCGGTGCCCGCAGGGCCGGCGGGCGTGTCGAGCGGCTGGGTGTCCGGGTTCATCAGTGCGCGCCGATCAGGATGCGGTTCAGGCCGTAGATGCGATCGAGCAGCAGCATCGCGCCGGCCGTGATGAAGATGACGAGTGCGGAGACCGACGCCATCATCGGATCGATCGATTCCGTCGCGTACATGTACATGCGCACGGGTAGCGTCACGGTTTGCGGGGAGGTGACGAAGATCGACATCGTCAGTTCATCGAAGCTGTTGATGAATGCGAGCAGCCATCCGCCCGTGATGCCGGGCACGATCATCGGCAACGTCACGCGGCGAAACGTGGTCCAGCCACTTGCGCCGAGCGATTGCGCCGCATGCTCGATGCTGCGCTCGAGCCCCGTTGCTGCCGCGAGGATCAGACGCAGGACGAACGGCGTGACGATGACCATATGCGCGAGGACGAGCCAAGCGAGAGAGCCAGTCGCACCGATCAGCGCGAAGAAGCGCAGGAACGCGATGCCGAGCACGAGACCCGGGATTACGAGCGGCGACAGCATCAATGCCTGGAGGAAATCGCGCCCCGGGAAACGGGCGCGGGCGATCGCGAGCCCGGCGGGCAATGCGACTGCGAGGGATAGCGTGGCCGACAGAAAAGCGAGTTCCAGGCTGTTCGCGAACGCAGAGATGAAGTCGGGGTAGTTCAGGATCGCCCGGAACCAACGTAGCGACAGCCCGTGTGTGGGCAGCGTCAGCGTTTCCTCGGGCGTGAATGCGACAAGCACGACGATGGCGAGCGGGGCGAGTACGAACGCAACGACGATCGTATGAAACGCCAGTGCAAGGGGGCCGTTTTTTCTCATGATGGTGTCCTTTGCCTCACCCCATGCTGCGTGCATAGCGGCGCTCGAGCACGCGGTAGTAGGTGAGCATGACGATGAGGTTCGAGACGAGCAGCAGGATCGCGATGGTCGCGCCGAGCGGCCAGTTCAGCGAGCCGAGAAATTCGTCGTAGACGGCGGTGGCCGCCACCTTCAGCCGGCGGCCGCCGAGCAGCCCGGGAATGGCAAATGCGCTGGCAGAGAGGCCGAACACCATGAGGCTGCCGGAGAGGACGCCCGGCGCGAGCTGCGGCAGGACGATCCGACGCATCGCCGTAAAGGGCGATGCACCGAGCGACAAGGCGGCGTCTTCAGTCTGAGGGTCGAGCCGCTGCAGGGCCGTCCAGACCGGGATCACCATGAACGGCAGCATGACGTGAACGAGTGCAATGACGACGGCGAAATTCGTGTATTCGAGCTTGTAGGGCCCAAGGCCCAGCACCCCGAAGGCCTCGTTGACGAGGCCACCCGTGCCGAGCAGCATGCTCCAGCCGAATGCACGAACCACGACGGACACGAGCAGCGGCGCAAGCAGGACCAGCAGAAACGCGGATCGCCAGGGATCGCGCATGCGCGAGAGGATGTAGGCCTCCGGCGTGCCGATGAGCGCGCACAGCACCGTCGTCGCAGCAGCAATCGAAAACGTGCGCACGAAAATGGTCTGGTAGTACGCCGAAGCGACGACCTGTACGTAGTTGTCGAGCTGGAACGCGGCACTCGCGCCATGTGCGGGATCGAAGCGGTAGAAGGTGAGGGCGAACGTCATTGCAAGCGGCACGAGCACGAGCGTCGCGAACAGCACGAGGGCGGGCGCGCTCAGCAGCCACATCGGGCAATAGGCTCGCCATGGTGTAGCGGCGCCGGCAAAGGAAGTATCCGGCCGCTGTGCGGGGTCGTGGCCGGCCGGCGAAGCATGTTTGTCGGGGTCGCGCGAGGCGATCGTCGTGCTAGCCATGCTGCACCTCGCCGCCAACGAAGCGAATTGCGTCGGGGCCCCAGTCGATGCCGACCGTGGCGCCTTCGTCGATCGGCTCGGCGCCTGTGTTCTGGCAGCAGACCAGCAATGGACCGAGCGTGCAATCCACGCGATAGAGCCATTGGCTGCCGAGGAAAAAGCGACCGGCGACGGTGGCTTCGAAGCGTCCGCTTTGCGGTGCGCAGAACGAGAGTTTCTCCGGGCGGATGCTCAGCGTGACGCTCGCGCCGACGGCAGGCGCATGCTCGTGCGCCGGTACGTGGCGGCGCTGGCCGCATGCGAGAAGGTCGTGACCCAGGTCGACGCGGATCTCGTCGCCGGCGGCCGCGACGACAGTGCCCGTTAGCAGATTCGCCTTGCCGATGAACTGCGAGACGAAGCGATTCCCCGGTTGTTCGTAGGCGCGATAGGGCGTATCGACCTGCGTAATGCGCCCCGCTTCCATGACCACGACGCGATCGCTGATGGACAGCGCTTCGGACTGGTCGTGCGTCACCATGATCGTTGTTGTGCCGAGTCGCCGCTGGATCGTTCGCAGTTCGAACTGCATCTCTTCGCGCAGCTGGGCGTCGAGGTTCGACATCGGCTCGTCGAGCAACAAAACGGGCGGCGCGATGACGATGGCACGCGCGATGGCGACCCGCTGCCGCTGGCCGCCGGAAAGCTCGCGCGGAAAGCGCCGCGCGAAGCCCTCGAGCCGCACGAGGGCGAGCGCCTCGGCAACGCGCGCGTCGCTTTCCGTTCTGCCGATGCCGCGCATCTGCAGGCCGAAGCGTACGTTCTCGGCCACGCTCATATGGGGAAAGAGCGCGTAGCTCTGAAACACGACACCGAGCCCGCGCTGATTCGGCTTCATGTGTGTGATGTCGCGGCCATCGAGCGTGATCGTGCCGCGCGTCGTTTCGACGAAGCCGGCGATCATCTGCAGCGTCGTGGTCTTGCCGCATCCCGACGGGCCCAGCAGCGAGACGAACTCGCCCTTTTCGACCGCGAGATCGAGGTTAGCGACGGCGAGCAGGCTGCCGAACGATTTCGACACGTTTGAAAGCGTGAGGAACGACATGGAAGAGCTCCTGATGAGCCGACAGGCGTTGAGCACTGACCCGCCCGGTTCCCAAGCGGTGGATGGCTGCGCCGATTCTGTCCAGCCAGATATATCGCGTCAATTTCGAATTCCGGCCAACGAGAGGAAAATGAAATTTATTCCGTTGTACGGAATATTTTCAACGACCGTGAACGAGATGTATCGATGGATGAGGTGGGGGTTTCCCCGAGGCACAGGTCGTACCACCGCCGTCAGCCGGGAAAGCTGCGATACTCTGCGCGATGAGCCACGTGGGGACGTGGTTCCGTTCAGTGGAATGTGGAGGCGCGCTTAATGCAGGTGGATATCGGACCGGAACACGACGCGACGGCGCAGGCCGACGCCGAAGAACTGCCCGGTTCGGGCATGCTCGCCCGCGCGTTCGCGTTGCTGCGTGCGCTCGGTGAGATGCAGCCGAAGGGGGCGCGCGTGACGCAGCTCGCGAAAGCGGTGCAGTTGACGCAAGGCACGACGCACCGGATTCTTCGCGCGTTGATCGCACAAGGCATGGTCGAGCAGGACCAGCGTACGAAGCTCTATCGGCTCGGCGTGGATTTTTTTGCGTTGGCGGCCCAGGCGGGCAACCCGGGGGGGATGCGTACGCTGTGTAGGCCTGCCTTGCTGAGACTGTGCGCGAGCCTCGGGGAGACGATTTTTCTGCTCGCCAAGAGCGGCTTCGATGCGGTGTGCCTCGATCTTTGCGAGGGCCCGTTTCCGATCCGTTCGTTTACGAGCGATATCGGCGGGCGTATCGCGCTCGGGGTCGGACAGGGCAGTCTCGCCATCCTGGCATTCCTGCCCGAGGCGGAACGCGAAGAGATCATCCGCTTTAACGTGCCGCGTATTCGCGGCTACGGCGTGCTGGACGAAGTGTATCTGCGCACTGAGATCGCCCGCGTACGTCAGCTAGGCTACGCGGGCAGGAACAGTGGAGTGCTCGAAGGGATGGCCGGGGTCGCCGTGCCCATTCTGGACCGCACGGGAACGGCGGTAGCCGCGCTCAGTGTCGGTACGCTTGCGGCGCGCTTGACCGAAGAGCGCTTGCCGATGGTCGTCGAATTGCTCAAGCGCCAGGCAGACGCACTGGGTCCGCAGACCAACCCGTTCGACGCAGCGTTGCGCCGGCGGCCTGCACACGGGCTCGGCGGCAGCGACGGCGAACATCGGCTCGCATGAACGGCGGCATTGCCGCTTATGCTTCAATCGGTTCCGCTGCGCGCAATGACGATGCAGATCGCGTAAATAGAATTTACAATCGATTCAATGCGATCGATGCTCTCAGATTTGACTTGAATAATTGATTTTATTTAATAGAGTATCGGTCGGGCGGGTGCCTCGGTTTGCCGGGAGTCGCTCTCGCAGTCGGTCTTGCGGCAGGCGGTACGGTGCTCGCTGGCATGCGCCTGATGCTACCGTTCCATACGCCGGCGCTTCATTTTTCAGCGTATTCCGTTTTCATCCTGCGTGCGCTTGCGACGCATGCTGTCGAATGCTTCGGCGTAATTCGAGCGCCTGACTATCATAAGAAAAACGCCGGCCACGGCGAAACGCGTTCATTGCTTGACGGGGAATTCAACCTTTCGGGAGTTTCCTTATGAATTGCAAAAGAATCGTCAGCTTGCTGTTCGCCTCATTGTGCCTGGCCGCACCTGTCGCAGCGCGTGTGCCTCAGTTCGTCGCAACCACCGATGATGCTGCGCCCACGCTCGTCACCGAGCCCGACGAGGGCTTGCAGCCGATCTATGCCTTGATGCAGTCGGCCACGCAGTCGCTCGACATGACCATGTACGAGCTGGTCGATACACAGGCCGAACAGATTCTCGCTTCGCTTGCGGCGAGCGGCGTCAGTGTGAGGGTGATTCTCGATCAGAATCTCGAATCCGCCCATAACCAGGCCGCATTCGACTATCTGACGCAAAGCGGCGTCAATGTAGTCTGGGCCGCACCCGGCTACGCCGCCACGCATGAAAAGGCGATCGTGGTCGACGGCCGGACAGCCGCCGTCATGTCGCTGAATCTGGCGAGTCGCTATTATGCGAGTTCGCGCGATTTCGCCGTTATCGATCGCGATGCGGCCGACGTGGCCGCGATCGAGGCCACGTTCGAAGCTGACTTCGCCAACCGCGCTGTCACGCCGCCGACGGGCGACGATCTCGTTGGCGGTCGCGGTCGCCTGTGCCGGGCTGTTGCCGGTG
>CBJMQH010000314.1:0-6583 GCA_966431825.1 uncultured Trinickia sp. | reverse complement strand
TATGTCGACGGCGTGCTGCGCGGCCCGGGCCATATCCAGTCTGGCGTCACCGGCAAGGCGACCTACATCGGCGAACTCGACGGCCGGATTACCCCCGCGGTGAAAGCAATCGCCGACGCATTCAACGCGGCCGGCCTGATGACCACAGTCAGCGAGAACATCGTCGGCACGATGTGGGACAAGCTCCTCGTCAACGTCGCCACGGGCGCGCTCACGGGCATCACGCGGCTCACTTACGGACAACTGTACGATGAGCCGCTGCTCAAATCGACGGCGCTGGCGGCCGTGTCCGAAGCGATTGCGGCGGCCCAGGCGGGCGGCGTCCTGCTATCGATGACGGATCCCGAGCAAGCCTGGACGCTCGCAGCCGAAGGTCGCTCCCCTGCTGTCAAGACTTCGATGCTGCAAAGCCTCGAAAAAGGCTCCATCACCGAGGTCGACTTCATCAACGGCGCCGTGGTGCGCGCGGGACAATGGCTCGGCGTACCGACGCCCGTCAACGCGACGCTCGTGGCATGTATCAAGGGCATCGAACGCGCAATGGCTGACGAAGCGCGCAAGGAGGCAAGAGTATGAGCGGCACAAAGGCTTACGTCGAACATGTGGCGATCTGGGTGAAGGACATCCGCTGGCACATCCGCTTCTTCGAAGACGTACTCGGCATGACGATGCGCGAAGTCGACGGCCCCCTCGATGCGCCTCGTCAGTACTGGACGCTCGGTGGCTTGCAGTTCATTCACGCGCCAGAGCACGAAGAACCCGAGGGCCGCCTGGCCCACCTGGGGATCGTGTGCGAGGACCTCGAAGCGGCACTGGTCGCGGCGCGAGCCTATGGCGTGACCGAGTTGCCGAACGGGCGCAACTGGCTGCGCCTGCCCGACGGGCTTGCGCTCGAATTGATTCAGTCGAAGCCTGCATCCTGCGTCGCGCAGGCCCTGAGCATCAACCCTCGCAGCGAGGCGTGAGCATGACGATTACCGAAAAGTACTGGGACGACGCCCGCGAAGGCGACACATGCGTGAGCCCGAGCTACACCGTGACAAAGGCACGCATCCTCGCCTACGCCGAACTCACGGGCGACCACACGCCTGTTCACGTGGACGAGGCGTATGCGAACGCGAGCCACTTCGGTTGCATCGTCGCGCATGGGCTGTTCGGACTGTCGATTGCCGACGGCCTCAAGACACAGAGCGACTATCGTTTCCTGCCTGGCATGTCGCTCGGCTGGACATGGGATTTCCTGCTGCCCATCAAGGTGAACGACGTGCTGCATGTCGAGTTCCGTGTCGGCTCGATGCGGCTCAGCAATAGCCGTCCCGGCTGGGGCATCGTCGTATTGCCGTCCGAACTGATCAATCAAAACGGCCAGGTCGTTCAACGTGGCGAGCACCGTCTCATGGTGCCGCGCCGGCCGGGAGCATACTGATGCAGGCCCGTCCGCTCGAAGGGATACGCGTCGTCGACTATAGCCATTTCCTGGCGGGGCCCTATGTGGGCCGGTGCCTTGCGGCACTTGGTGCCGAGGTGATCAAGGTCGAACGCCCAGGCAGCGGCGATGCCGGGCGCCAGCACGCAACCGTGCTCGACGACCAGCAAAGCGGCTATTTTCTGCAACTGAACATGGGCAAGCGCGGCGTCAGCGTGAACATGAAAGACGCGCGCGGCAAGGAATTCATGCGGCGCCTGTGCGATTCGGCGGATGTCTTCGTCGAGAACTATCGCCCGGGCGCGCTGGACAAGCTGGGGCTCGGCTACGCCGAGCTATCCGAGCGCAATCCGGGGCTCGTCTACTGCTCGATCTCGGCGTACGGCCACACGGGCCCCGATGCACATCGCGCGGGCTTCGGTCTGATTGCCGAAGCGAAGAGCGGCATCATGCAGATGGTCGGCACGCCGGGCGAGCCGCCGCCGCTGCTGCGCATATCGCTTGGCGACATGTACACGGGCATTCACGCGGTCGCAGCGATTAACGCCGCGCTGCTCGGGCGCGTGAAGAGCGGCCGTGGGCAGCACATCGACATGGCGCTGTACGACACGCTCGTGTCCATGCACGAATACGCTGTGCAGTGCTACACGTTGCGCGGGGTCTTGCCGGAGCAGACGGGACATGACATGCCCACGTCGACGCTCTACGGCGTATTCCGTGCTGCAGACGGCGACCTCGTGATCGCCGCGCAAGTGGACGACGCATGGAAGCGACTCGCTGCGCTGATCGAAGCGCATGGCGGGCCCGCAGGGTTCGGCAGCGATGCGCGCTTTCACGATAGCGTGGGCCGCAACGCCAATCGGCAGGCGATTCTGTCCGTCGTGCAGCCGTGGGTTGCCTCACGCCCGGTCGCACAGGTGCTCGACCTGCTCGATGGGATCGATGTGCCTTGTGCGAAAGTCCAGCGCATCGACGAAGTGCTCGACGATCCGCAGATCCAGGCGCGCGGCATGGTGCTCGAGCAGCATCATCCCCGCTACGGGACACTGCGCCTGCCCAACCTCCCCTTTCGCTTTTCCGATTCCGACACGACGATCCGCGACGTTGCGCCCGACCTCGGGCAGCACAACACCGAGGTGGCGCAATCGCTCGGGTTTTCGACGGCCGAGATCGAGGCAATGCAAGCAGAAGGCGTTCTTTATTCGAAGTGAGGCACCATGACCGACCAGTACGCAGTGATCGGCAATCCGATCGGACACACGAAGTCGCCGTTGATCCATGGCCTGTTTGCCGAAGCGACAGGGCAGGCGATGTCCTATGTTGCAATCGAAGGTCCGCTCACGCCCGAGGATGGCTTTGAGCGTGTTGTGCGCGAATTCGCGGCGGGCGGCGGCAAGGGCATGAACGTGACTGCGCCCTTCAAGCTCGCCGCCTATGCCCTCGCGGACGAGCGCAGCGAACGCGCGGCGTTGGCCGGCGCCGCCAATGCGCTGAAGTTCGAGAACGGTCGGATCATTGCCGAGAATTTCGACGGCATCGGGCTCGCACGCGATATCCAGGTCAATCTCGGCGTGCCGCTCGCCGGCAAACGTGTCCTGATGCTCGGTGCGGGCGGCGCGGCGCGCGGCGCGTTGCTGCCGTTTCTCGCCGCGGATCCCGCGGAACTCGTCATCGCCAACCGGGATGTACCGAAGGGTCAGGCGCTCGTGGCCCAGGTCGCCGCCCTGCGCGGGAGATTGCACGCCTGCTCCTACGGTGACCTTACGACGCTGGGTCGCTTCGATGTCGTTGTGAACGCGACTTCAGCGAGCCTGACAGGCGATCTGCCCCCGGTGCCGCCGAGCGTGTTCAGGCCCGATGGCACTGCTTATGAGTTGGCGTACGGTAAGCGACTCACCCCGTTCTTGCGGCTTGCGCGCAACGCCGGCGTTTTTGGCGTGGCGGACGGGGTGGGCATGCTGGTCGAGCAGGCGGCCGAAGCATTTTTGTGGTGGCGCGGCGTGCGCCCCGAGACAAGCGCCGTGATCGACCGTCTCAGCGTACCGCTCGACTGAAGTCGAAACCCCTGCAACAGCAGGTCCATAGCCACAACGATCTCGTCGTAACGGTCGGCGAGATTGCCGACGCCGTGCTTGAACATCTTGACGGGCACGGCACCCATTAATTGCGACCCTGACCTCACGCGACGAGCCGATCAGTACGTCGCGCTCATACCTGCGGACGGTTGCGCGCCGGCACCGCAACGGTGGTCGGGAAATCGGCGAGCGGGACGAAGCGTCTCGTGGCGCCGTCGAGCGCATCGATCGAGCCACGCTCGATGTCGTAGACCCAGCCGTGCAGGTTCATCCGCCCTTGTTCGAGCGCGAGCGCTACCGACGGATGGGTGCGGATGTTCGCCAATTGAGCGATCACGTTTTCTCGCACGAGGCTGTCGAGCTTCGCGCGCGGCGAATCGTACTCGTGGGCCGCATTGATTGCTTTGGCGGCATCGGAATGACGCAGCCAGTTCGCGACGGCCGGCATGTGATCGAGGCAGGTGCAGCGCGAGATAGCGCCCATCGCGCCACAGTCCGAGTGCCCGCAGATCACGATGTCCTGGACACCGAGTACGGCCACGGCGTATTCGACGGTAGCCGACACACCGCCCGGCTCGGGACCATACGATGGCACAATATTGCCCGCGTTTCGGATCACGAAGAGTTCGCCCGGTTCACGCTGGGTGAGCAATTCGGGCACGACGCGGCTGTCCGAACAAGTGACGAACAGCGCCTTCGGATTTTGCGTTGTTGCAAGCTGCTTGAACAGCTCGACACGTTGCGGATAAACCTCGCGCTGAAAGCGCAGAAAACCGTCGATGATGTCACGCATACAGATCCTCACGTTCAGGAAACAGTGTGCCGGCACGGTCGTTCGACTGGCCTGCAGTCCCGGCACGGCCGGCATTATCACCGATGTCGGTCGCCCGGCGAACTTCCGGCGCCGAAACCGCCATGGTAAACGCTGGGCGCGAGGGCCGGATGCGGTCCGTACGATGATTGGGTACCACCACCACGAGACAAAGCATGACAACGCTATTCGACGAGGCAACAACGGCGGCAATCGCCGCGTTTGCCGAACTGGAGTTTTACACGGCGGCGCAAGCCATGCGCGCCGAGGCCGATTACGACCGCGAGCTGGATCAGTGGATTTCTGGCTACATCGACGAGCACGGCGGCGGCGAGGACGATGAGGAGTACGACGCGTTGCACGCGCAGGCGCAAGCAACGCCGGAGTATGCGCAGTTCGTCGACGCCGTTCGCAAGGAAATCCTCGAATACTTCGGCGTGACCGACGATCAGCTCGAGTGGGTGATCACGCTGCGCAAGGACGACAGCGACGAGCTCTGGGCGGAGGTCAACCGGCGGCGGAACGAGTTGGGCACCGGGGAAGTGCGCGGGGATCTTTGATCATGTGAATTGGGATTAATACACGCCATCGATTCGCCTACACCTCTATGGCCCGTACGAACAGCTCCAGCACCCGCAGGCTTTCGTCGAGTGCTTCGTCTGGGTTTTGTCCCCAGCTCGCGAATTGGCCGTCGATGTGCATCCGCGCCAATCCGTATGCCAACGCGCGCGGGCCGAGCACGTACCGGTCGATATCGCCCGAGCGCAAGCGCCCCTGCTGTGCCGCGGCCGCCATCAGGTGTCGCATCGTTGAGCGCAGGCGGTCGTTGCGCTCGCGCAAGCCCGGACTGTCGAAATCAATCACCGCCCGCGTCGAGATGACGTGGAAATGTCCAGGATTCTCGAACGCCCACCGCAGAAAACCTTCGCCTATCGCGCGGAAGGCCGCGAGCGGGTCATCGGCTTTTTCATGGCGGCGCGCTTCGGCGACAGCCCTGAGCAAGCGCTCCTGAGCCTCCTCGGCCACCGCCGTCAATAAAGCCGTGCGGCTCTTGAAATGACGGAAGGGTGCGCCCGGCGAAACGCCGACGCGTCGCGCCACGTCGCGCACGCTGACCGCCTCCAGGCCCTGCGTTTCGACCAACTCCACTGCGGCGGCGATCAGGGCGCGTCGCAAGTCGCCGTGATGGTAGTCGCGATCGTCGACGGATGCAGAAGCGGGCATGGCGTGAATCCAGGGGTTATGTAATCAGCGATCACATGCTACTCTACTTCAATGTAATCACTGATCACATTTCGGCCGTTCCAAGCCATTACAAGGAGTGCACATGCCCACATTCACGCTCTCATTGCGCCGAGTCGCGCGTGTCGCCGCCGCGCTATTGGCGCTTGCCGCCTATCAAGCCGCCAGCGGAGCCACGGAGGTGGGTGGCGGCCCGACGGCAGAGGCTGCCGCTCGGCTCGAGGTGTATGCACCGCTGCCTGGGCCGCTCGCGCGCGGCGCCGTGGTCGTGCCGTTTCGTACCGAGCATTTACAACTTGCGCCGGTCTACGGGGCGGCCGCCGCCAACGTCTCGCCACGCATCGGCCATCTACACCTGACACTCGACAATGCCACTTGGCATTGGGTGCAGGCGAGCCCCGACCTCATCGTCCTTCAAGGGCTGGAACCCGGGTCGCACACGTTACGGGTAGACCTTGCCGACGCACAGCATCAGGTGCTAGACAGCCGAACCGTGACATTCACGGTTCCGCAGCGGTGAAGCTTTCAGTCGCCGGGGTCCGCGCTGGAGCGCGCTTTCTCAGTTCTGGATCGGATCAGTTGCAGGCAACACTGAATATCAAGCACACCATAGAAACAACGGGATTTCGGTAAGCCGCCCAACTTCGCGTAAACTGCATCGGGCCCCGCTCGCTAACGCTGCCGCTTGTGGCGACGGTCGAAGCTCCCACTATGGAAGGAGGCGTCACGCATGCATGCAGTGCCTTTGCCAGATAGCAGTGTCATCGACCCGCCCGCAAGCGCGCCCGTACGCGACCTGCCGAACCTCGGCGTGGCGAACCTGCGTGCGCGTGTCTCCGAGATCGCGGGGCACGTCTACGGCAACCCGTCGGAATCGCTGTGGATGGCGGGGGTCACGGGCACCAACGGCAAGACGTCGGTGTCGCAGTGGATCGCCGCCGCGTCCGACGCGCTCGGCCGCCGCGCCGGCGTCATCGGCACGATCGGCAACGGGCTCGTGGGCGAGCGCAGCGAAGCGAAGAACACCAC
>CBJMQH010000313.1:0-6590 GCA_966431825.1 uncultured Trinickia sp. | reverse complement strand
GTCGATCTCACACCCGGCATCCGTTCGCTGCAGATTCATTACCGCCCCGTCGATTTGCCGCTCGGGCGGTTGCTCGAGGTCGTCGCAGAGGCATGGCAAGCCGTCATGCTGCGCAAATCGCTGAGGGTGCCTTCGCGTATCGTCCGCCTGCCGTTGTCGTGGGACGATCCCGCCTGCCGGCTTGCCGTCGAAAAGTACATGACGACGGTGCGCAAGGACGCGCCGTGGTGCCCGGACAATCTGGAGTTCATTCGGCGTATCAACGGACTCGAATCGATCGATGCGGTCAAGCGGCTGATCTTCGACGCGAGCTATGTCGTCATGGGCCTCGGCGACGTGTACCTCGGCGCGCCCGTCGCAACGCCGCTCGACCCGCGGCAGCGGCTCGTCACGACGAAGTACAACCCGGCCCGCACGTGGACGGCCGAAAACTCGGTCGGCATCGGCGGCGCCTATCTCTGCGTCTACGGCATGGAGGGGCCGGGCGGCTACCAGTTCATCGGTCGGACGCTGCAGATGTGGAATCGGTATGGACAGATAGCGGCCTTTGCGGGGCAGCCTTATTTGCTGCGCTTTTTTGACCAGATCCGCTTTTATGAAGTCTCGGCCGACGAACTGCTGCGCATACGTGCCGACTTTCCGCTCGGGCGTTATCCGCTGGAAATCGAGGAATCGGAACTCTCCTTGCAGGACTACGAAGCGTTCCTCACGCGCGAAGCGCCCGGCATCGACGCGTTCCGACTGCGCCAGCAGGCTGCATTCCAAGCGGAGCGGGAACGTTGGTCCCAAACGGGGGATTCGTTCGACAGCGCCGAAGTGGCCGCTTCCGACGAAGCGCGATTGGCAGCCCTCAAGGAAGGCGAGGTTGCCGTAGAGTGCGAAATCGCCGGCAGTCTCTGGCGCGTCATGGCGCAGCCGGGCGACACCGTTGCCGCAGGTGACGTGCTCGTGATCGTCGAATCGATGAAGATGGAAATTCCGCTGTGCGCGCCGTGCGCAGGCAAAGTCGGCGCAATCCACGTGGTACCCGGTTCGCCGGTGCGTGCCGGACAGCGCGTTGCTGTCATTGAACGTCATTGAAACCGAGGACACCCTACGATGCAGCCCTTCGACCTTCGTCTCGACACCTTGCGCGACGCGTATCGCCGCGGCGCGCTCACACCGCGCCAGCTCGTTGCGGCATTGCTCGCGAAGGCACGTGCGCTCAATCCCGAGTTCAACCTTTTCATCCGTCTTCTGACGGAACAGGAGCTCGAACCCTACCTCGCCCGGCTCGACGGGCGGACGATCGACACGTTGCCGTTGTACGGCATCCCGTTCGCCATCAAGGACAATATCGACCTTGCCGGCATCCCCACGACCGCCGCCTGTCCCGCGTTCGCTTACACGCCGTCGGTATCGGCGACGATCGTCGCACAGCTGATCGAGCTCGGCGCGATTCCGCTAGGGAAGACCAACCTCGATCAGTTCGCCACGGGTCTGAACGGGACGCGCTCGCCGTACGGAGTATGCCGCAACAGCGTGCATCCGGACTACCCGGCAGGCGGATCGAGCGCGGGCTCTTCATTGGCGGTCGCATTGGGGCTGGCGAGTTTCGCCCTGGGCACCGACACGGCCGGTTCGGGCCGCGTGCCTGCCGCCTTGAACAATCTCATCGGGCTCAAGCCGACGAAAGGCCTCCTCTCCACGGCGGGCGTCGTGCCGGCCTGCCGCACGCTCGACTGTGTGACCTATTTCACCGCGTCGGCGAAAGAGGCCAGTGAACTGCTATCGCTGAGCGCGCGCACGGATGAGCGCGACACTTACAGCCGCCGGAACCCGCAATGGAATACGGCGAACGCGTTCGGCGCGCCGGTGCGGTTTCGGTTCGGGGTGCCTGCAGCACTCGAATTCGCCGGATGCACCGAGAGCCCGCGGCTGTTCGCGAAGGCGCGCGCGATGCTCGAAGCGGCGGGCGGGGAAGCGGTCGAGATCGATTTCGCGCCGTTCGCAGAGGCCGCCGGCCTCCTCTATCAAGGCCCTTGGGTGGCGGAGCGCTACAGCGTGGCGGGCTCGCTGATGTCAGCGCAGCCCGAGGCCGTGTTGCCCGTCATCCGTGAGGTGCTGGGCAAGGCGCCTGCCATGACGGCCGTCGAGCTGTTCGAAGCGCAGTATCGCCTCCAGGCGCTGAAGGCCGCCTGCGACGCCACGCTCGCCGGACTCGACTTCGTGCTTACGCCGACTTACCCGCGCCCCATCACGCTCGCCGAGTTGGCGCGCGATCCGATCGGGCCGAACGCCCTGCTCGGCTACTACACGAACTTCATGAATCTGCTGGACTACGCGGCAGTCGCGGTACCGACAGGCACGATGGACAACGGCCTTCCCTGGGGGGTGACCGTATTCGGCCGGGCGTTTACCGATCAGTATCTGCTGAGCGTGGCCGACTTGCTGCAGGAAAACAGCGGACTGACATACGTTGGCGGCAGCACGATCGACCGATCGGTATCGCGGGTGGCCTCGCATGACCGCATGCGTATCGCGGTGTGCGGCGCGCACATGCAAGGCCTGCCGCTGAACGGGGAGCTCACCTCACGTCACGCGCGGTTTGTCTGCACGACCCGCACCGCGCCGCGGTATCGCCTGGGCGCACTGTCCGCCGTGGGCGACGGTCCGCGGTGGCCGGGCATGTGGCGCACAGACGAAGCGGGCGGCGCAATCGCATTGGAAGTATGGGAGCTGCCCAGCGCCGAACTGGGCTCGTTTGCGGCCGGCGTGCCGTCGCCGCTGGCGCTGGGCAAAGTCGAGCTGTCGGACGGCACCTGGGTCACGGGCTTCGTGTGCGAACCCTACGGCCTGCAGTCGGCAACGGACATCTCGGCACACGGCGGCTGGCGCGCATGGTTGACGAGCGCCGGCAGCCGAGCCTGACAGAACCGGCTGTCGGCAGCGCTTCGCGCCGTCGTACGGTCCGAAAAATCAGCGGTCCTCTCCAGCGTCCGCGCCAGGTCACTACCCTCTGCGGTATTTCACCGCAGAGCCGGCGACATGCGTCCTCGCGCCGCCTCGCATTCGCCGCGGAGCTTGACGTATGGACCCAATAGTGACACCATTCATCCAGTCCAGCCTTCGCAAGGTTCTGGAGCAAATGCGTCGCGAGCAGGCGAACGTGCGATTCGCCGACTTGTACAGGATCTGCGAAGTTCACTTCGGCGCGGCCCGGCAGTCCGGTTCGAGTCACGCAGTATTCAAGACGCCTTGGCCCGGCGACCCGCGGGTCAATATCCAGAACGATCGCGGCAAAGCAAAGGTGTACCAGGTGCGGCAAGTCCTTGCCGCAATCGACAAACTCAAGGAGCTGGCGTCATGACCCAAGATCACTTCACCTATCGCGTGACGTGGTCCCCGGAAGACGGGGAGCACGTCGGGCTCTGCGCGGAATTTCCGTCGCTGTCGTGGCTGGACGCTACCCCGGACGGTGCACTGGCCGGCATTCGTCGGCTCGTCGCCGACGTCGTACGCGAGATGACAGCGAACGGCGAGGCGGTTCCCGAACCCATCGCCGATCGCCGCTACAGCGGCGAGTTCAAAGTTCGCATTCCCCCGCAGGCTCACCGCGCCTTGGTGATCGAAGCTGCCGAACAAGGCGTCAGCCTGAATCGACTCGCGAGCGCGAAGCTCTGCGCCTGAACGGATCTGCTCGCCCCCTTTCGTCAACGGCTATCGCGTCAAGCCAAGGCGCGGGCGAGTCGACATACGCCGCATCAGTCCCGTACAAACAGGCGCAATCGCGGCCACACGCGGCTCCACTTGCCGTCATGCGCGAGGTCAGGCACGACGCGCGCTTGTTCGCACCGCTTGCCGGCCGCCTCGACAAAGCGCCTTGCCACCTCGGGCAGCACCACCCGGTCGTCGGCGCCGCTGAAGTGCGCCTGCGCGATCGATGCCACTCGGCTTCCAAACTCTGCGCATGCCCCGCTCCAGCACCGATCAAGCGTTGCCTGAAAGTCCCGGCAACGGTTGCTCGACATACTGCCGCCGCACTGCCGCACCACGGCGTACAGCCGGCAAATAGGCCATCAGCAAGATCGTCGTGGCCGGCGCAGCGGCGATCGGCTGCGAGATGAGTGCCGTGACGAGCAACGGCATGCAAGCGACGATTTTCGGCCAGCTCGGCCGAACGCCCGGCCGCCAGCCCGACAACATGATGAATTGGCACAGAAACCCGAATATCCCGACCTGCGCGAGGCTTGCAAGCAGACAGATGCCGCCGTTCTCTGACAAGCTGCTGAACAGCCCATACCCGAGCGGATTCTCGGCGACAGTACGCAAGCCGTCCATGATCGCTATCGTTCGATCGGAAAGCGATGCAGCGTGCGAATCGGCCTTGTCGTTCAAACCGATGTACGGCGTATACAGGGCAATCGGATAACACAGCGCGACCGCGATGACGGCAATCAGCGCACGCCCTGCGGTGAGCCCGCGTCGGCCGACCAGAAACACGAGCCCCAACGTCGCCATGACCAGCACGATCCCGAGCGACGAAAACGCGAAAATCACGCCGACCACCAAGCCGGCCATCACGAGCTTCGAGCGCCGCGTGTAGGCCTCGTAGGCGAGACAGAAACATGCAAACGCCTGATAGATCCCGGCCTCACGAAAGAAGCCGCTGTAGCGCTCGAGCGTAATCGCATCGGCGACGAAGTCGGAATAGAGCATCGACAACGGAAAATAGATAGCACCGACCGCCGCAGTCTGGTCCACCGAAGCTTCCGTATACCCTTTCACCTGCACCGTGAAAAGGAACAGCGGGTCGCGGCTCCCGAGGATCAAGCTCAACACGGCGGTAATGAGACTCGAATACCCGAGCAGCGCAATCACCGTACAGCATTGCCTGAAGAACGTGCGGTTCGCATTCGTGCCTGACAGAAACACGCCGTACGGCACGAGTATCAGCATCTCGGTGAAAAGCCCCTTGTACAGCAGATCCATGTCGGTTCGCTCGAAGAACAGCGAAACCGGATACATGTAGACCCAATAGAGGGTCATCAGGACGAACAGTGACAGCATCTCAAAGCGCAGACGGGGCGCCGCCGGAATTTTCTTGTTGGCAAACGCAATCACGTACATGCCGACAAGCGCAGCCGCGCCGAGTATCGCGAGCGTGGTATAGGTCTGGCCGAGCGCCGCGGGCCGCATCAAGAACAAATTCAACACAAGGCAGAAGCTCGTCAACGCCTCGAGCCGTGCAAGCCATTTGTGGTTGGTGGAAACGTTGTTCGGCATACCGCCCTCGTCAACCTTCTGTGCGTCAAATTGCGATGGCGACAAAGACCCGCATGGCCGACACCGTGCCGGAAATATGCCGTCCAAGCTACTCCAACGCAATCGTTCGATTCGAATTGGCGGAAATCCCCTAATTCAACGTCCGCGCCGGCACATCGGTCACGCTTGCGCCGCCATCGCGCCCCGTCTCCGTCAACAACCTTCGGGCGCCGCGGCCTCACCGATTGATACGAAATATGGCGCTTAAGAACGATATTTAGGCGGGAAACGGCGCCCCACACTTTCATTCAGGTGAATTTTCCTGTGCAAATCGTGACGAATTGCTTCCTTGCTGGCGGTCTGTACCGCAAGCCGTTAGCATCGCCCGCGTTGCACGAACCCTTGACCAGCATCTGATTCATCGGCCGGCACGTCCGAGCTCGAAGTCAAGCGAACGTGTTTTTGCCTGTGTGAACTTTCAATGAGGCCAAATATGCGCAAGCGAAGTAGCTCAACGCCACTCCCTTCTGTCGCCTACCCGCTCAAACGCTTTTTCGCGACCTTCGGCGGGATCGTCGCGAGCTTCGGACTGGTCCACTGTGCCGTTTCCTCTGAGGGGCTGACCGCGGTGTCCTACAACGCATCGACCACGTCGGGACCGCTCTCCTGCTCGACCGAATCCTCGACGCCAGGCGGTTCGGCCCGCGGCGCGATCAGCGCCGACACGCCGTCCTCCGACGGCACGCGTCTTTTTCCGCGCAACGGACCGTTCAGCATCACGTTTGTCACGTCTTCCAAAGCAGATGATGATGTAACGTGGTCGATCAGCGACTATCTCGACAAACCGAAAGCGAGTGGTCACTTTCCCGTAAAGAGCGGCACGTGGACGACCACGCTCCGATGCACGTCCACCATCAGTGGCTATTTCGCAATTGCGGCCAAGCTGCCCAAAACAGGCGCTACCCTGCCTCGTGCCGGCACCCGCCCCGCAGGACTCGCAACCTTCGGCGTGCTTCCCGAACTCAGCGCGTATCTACCGCCCGTGAAATTCAACAACCTCGATCAGCATCGGTTCGGAATGCAGGGGTTTGGCGGGCGGCCACGCATGCTGTCCGCACTGGGCGTGACCCAAACAATCGACGACCGGCAGCTGGCTTCTATGGAGCCGAATGGTCCGAACACGTGGTCCCCTTCGCTCGCCCGGGTCGACCCGTCGTACACGACAGGCAAACTAATGCGGCTTATCCGTGTGGATGCGCTACCGGCGTGGCTCAGCCCGGTCTCGGGGGGGGGCGGAAGCTCACACGCACCACAGGACACCCACCCCCACAAACAACAAACGACCC
>CBJMQH010000312.1:0-6612 GCA_966431825.1 uncultured Trinickia sp. | reverse complement strand
GGAGGAGATGGACTTTCGGAGAGAGAGGGCGAAGTCATGTTTCATCGGTGTAGAGTGGCGCGGCGAACCGCGCGAGTTAGCCGCCGATACGGATTTCGCCCGCATCGTGGGCGTGCACGCCCGTCAGGACGTTGATCAGCGTCGATTTTCCTGCGCCGTTTTGCCCCATCAGCGTGTGAACTTCGCCGGGGAAAAGACGCAGGTCGACGTCGGCCAGCGCTTGCACGCCGGGAAACGACTTGCTGATGCCGATCGTTTCGAGCACAGGGGAGCCGGTCATGGCGTCGCTCGTCAGGTGGCGTCGTTGATTAATACTTGCGCGACGGCAGCACGCTGGCGGCCACGTTCATCGGGAACACGGTCTCGTTCGTCACGATCCGTTGCGGCACCTGCTTGCCGGCGACGATGTCCTTGACCGTGGCCATCAGTTGCGGTCCGAGCAGCGGGCTGCATTCCACGTCGACGTTGATCTTGCCTGCGACCATCGCCTGGAAGCCACCCTTCGTTGCATCGAACGAGACGACCTTGGGTTCGGTGCCGGGCTTCATGCCGGCTTCTTCCATCGCCTGGATCGCGCCGAGCGCCATGTCGTCGTTGTGCGCGTAGACCACGTTGATCTGCTTGCCGTAGGTCTTCGCGAACGCTTCCATTACTTGCTTGCCGCCCGCGAGCGTGAAGTCGCCGCTTTGCGACGCGATGATCTTGAACTTCGGATCGTTCTTGATGATTTCCATCAGCCCCGAATGGCGATCGTTCGCGGGGGCGGAGCCGACCGTGCCCTGAAGTTCGGCGATGTTGATGGGGCCCGGATTGTCCTTATACGTCTCTTCGAGCCAACGACCCGCGCGGCGGCCTTCCTCGAGGAAGTCGGAGCCGATCATCGTCACGTAGAGCGACTTGTCCTTGACGTCGATGTTGCGGTCGGTCAGCACGACGGGGATATGCGCGCGCTTGGCTTCCTGCAGCACCGGCTCCCAGCCCGATTCGACGACAGGGGAGAACGCGATCACGTCGACCTTCTGCGCGATGTACGAGCGGATCGCCTTGATCTGGTTCTCCTGCTTCTGTTGCGCGTCGGAGAACTTCAGGTTGATGCCGGCCTCCTTCGCCGCCTCCTTGACGGAGACCGTATTGGCCGTGCGCCAGGCACTCTCGGCGCCGACCTGCGCGAAGCCGAGCGTGATCTTCTTGTCCTCGGCATGCCCGTTGATCGAGGCTGCCATCAAAAGCGTCGCTCCAACTACTGCACTCAGCGCGCGGGCAACTTTGCGTCCCATACGTGTCTCCGGTTGTCTTTCGTTGGTTTTAGCATCACGAGCCGATTGTTCCACCCTCCGACACGCGTTTCGCTTCGTGGCTCAGCGAAGCTGCGCATGTAAGTCCACCGTCGGCTGGAAATAGCCATACTATAGACAGCGTCCTCCCCCGCATCGATTAGCGTTTTCCCGATAGCGCAACGCTAAATAGTCATGCTATTTATTCGGGTAGTCGCTGCGCGATCGGCGCGGCACTGGGTGTTTTCATCCCGGAATGTGGGATCTTTTCGTGTTTACCCCCTGTCGGTCCAGACGCGAAAAGGCTGTCTTTCGGTCGACCGCAACGCCCCGTGCCGCTTGCAAGAGTATGACTATATATAGACACTCCAAGTGGAAATGCGATGACGGACAAACGACGCAAACTTCGCTCTGCCCAATGGTTCGGCACGGCGGACAAGAACGGCTTCATGTATCGAAGCTGGATGAAGAACCAAGGGATTCCGGATCACGAGTTCCAGGGCAAGCCGATCATCGGCATCTGCAACACTTGGTCTGAGCTCACGCCGTGTAACGCGCACTTTCGCAAGATCGCGGAACACGTGAAGCGCGGCGTGCTCGAGGCCGGTGGCTTCCCGGTGGAATTCCCCGTGTTTTCGAACGGCGAATCGAACCTGCGGCCCACGGCGATGTTCACGCGCAACCTGGCGGCGATGGACGTGGAAGAGTCGATTCGCGGCAATCCGATCGACGCCGTCGTCCTCTTGGCCGGTTGCGACAAGACAACGCCGGCGCTGCTGATGGGAGCGGCCAGTTGCGACGTGCCGGCGATTCTCGTGAGCGGCGGTCCGATGCTCAACGGCAAGCACAAGGGGCGCGACATCGGCTCGGGTACGGTCGTCTGGCAGCTCAGCGAGGACGTGAAGGCGGGCAAGATCTCGCTGCACGAGTTCATGTCGGCGGAGGCCGGCATGTCGCGTTCAGCGGGCACGTGCAACACGATGGGAACGGCCTCGACGATGGCCTGTATGGCCGAAGCGCTCGGCGTGACGCTGCCGCACAACGCGGCGATCCCGGCCGTCGATGCGCGCCGCTACGTGCTGGCGCACATGTCCGGCATGCGTATCGTCGAGATGGCGCTCGACGATCTGCGTTTGTCCAAGCTGTTGACGCGCGAAGCATTCGAGAACGCGATCCGCGTCAATGCGGCAATCGGCGGCTCCACGAACGCGGCGATCCACCTGAAGGCGATTGCCGGCCGGATCGGCGTGCCCCTCGAACTCGACGACTGGCGGCAAGTTGGCCGCGGTACGCCGACACTCGTCGATCTGCAGCCCTCGGGCCGTTTCCTGATGGAGGAGTTCTACTACGCGGGCGGCTTGCCGGCCGTCATACGCCGTCTTGGCGAAGCCGGGCTGCTGCCGCATCGCGAGGCGCTGACGGCGAACGGCTCGACGCTGTGGGAGAACTGCAAGGAAGCACCGAATTACGACGAAGAGGTGATCCGTCCGCTCGAGCGGCCGCTCGTGGCCGACGGTGGTCTGTGCGTGTTGCGCGGCAATCTGGCGCCGCGCGGTGCAGTGCTCAAGCCGTCGGCAGCGACACCGGCGCTGCTCAAGCATCGCGGCCGTGCCGTCGTCTTCGAGAACTTCGACGACTACAAGGCGCGCATCGGCGACCCCGAACTCGACGTGACGGCCGATTCGGTGCTCGTCATGAAGAATTGCGGGCCGAAGGGCTACCCGGGCATGGCCGAGGTCGGCAACATGGGCTTGCCGCCGAAACTGCTGGCACAGGGTGTGAAGGACATGGTCCGGATCTCCGATGCGCGCATGAGCGGAACGGCCTACGGCACGGTGGTGCTGCACGTAGCGCCCGAAGCGCGTGCCGGCGGGCCGCTGGCCGTCGTGCGTGAAGGCGATTGGATCGAGCTCGATTGCGAAGCAGGACGCCTGCATCTGGACGTGAGCGAAAGCGAATTGACCGAGCGGCTGGCGCAATGGGCCGAGGCCAATCAGAAGAAGGCGCCGGTACCCGGCGATGGCGGCGGCTATCGCAACCTCTATGTGGAGCACGTATTGCAGGCCGACGAGGGCTGCGATTTCGACTTTCTGGTGGGCTGTCGCGGGGCGGAAGTGCCGCCGCATTCGCACTGATTGAAGGGCGCAAGGGGCCGGCGGTGTGCCGGCGCCCGATGCGCTGGCAGCCGCTGTTACGCGGCCATCGTCGCGCGATCAGCGGACCGTGCGTGGGCCGACCTCGAGAACCGTCTCGGCGTCAGCGCGGGCGTTTTCGAGCTGGACGAGGCTTGCCTGACGTGCGCCGAGCGGATCGCGGTTTTCGATCGCCGTGAGGATGGCGCGGTGGCGCGGCAGCGAGAGCGCATGCGTGTCGGGGTGGCGGCTCGTGAGCTTGATCGATTCGGAGAGCGCGAGCGACATCATGTTGCCGATGAAGGCGAGCATGTCGTTGTGCGTCGATGCCATGACGGCGCGGTGAAACTCGAGATCCGGTTCGAGCAGGTCGGTCGCCGCCGAGGCGTTAGCCATGCGGTCATAGGCGCGGCGGATGCGCGTGATGTCTTCGTCTGTCGCTTCGGTGGCTGCCAGCGCGGCAGCGGCCGGCTCGATGATTCGACGCACCGTAAGCAACGACTGAAAAAATTCCCCTTCGGGTGTGACGCTGATTGTCCAATAGAGGACATCCGGGTCGAGCAGGTGCCATTCTTCGCGCGGACGCACGACACTACCCACGCGCGGCTTCGAAATCACGAGCCCTTTGGCCACGAGCACACGTGTCGCTTCGCGCAAGACGGGGCGGCTCACGCCGTAGGCTTCGCACAGTGTCGGTTCGGGGGGGAGCCGGTCGCCGGGCGCGAACTTTCCGCTGACGATCTCCATGCCGACTTCCTGCACGATCCGCGCGTGCATGCTCTTGCGATTCTTGAGATGCCGATAGTCCATAGTGTCGAGAGTGCGGCCGCGCCGGACTGAAAGTGGCGGGCTGCCGGGTGTTGCGGGAATGCAGGTCCGAAGTCAGTCCAACAGATGCTTTCGGCGTAGGGTTGAGTAGCACGTTCGTGCCGCCCGGGGTGCATGCCAGGATAGCACAGGGGCACTTGTGCAATACGTATTGGATCAAAAAGATCGCGCGTTGCGCGCTCGTGTTGGCAGAGCTCGAAGGCGCTGAAGTCGTCACGAGCGACAACCGTTCGGGCGGGGAGACGGCCGCCCATCACCTCATGCAAGACGGGACGAAGCGGTTCGCGTTCGTGGGTCTGCATCTATCGAACTACAGTGCAAGATGCCGGTACGAGGGCTTCGTCCACGCGCTTGCCGACTTTCCTCTGTGCGGGGGCAATGTTGAACGCTGCGAGATAGCCGATGGCTACTCGCGCTTGTCGAACGAACGCGGGCCGGCGCTGCGTAGCGCGCCGCGCGAGGTCCCTTGTGCGTGGATGACTCCGAGGGTCAGCAATCGCGCAGTCGAAAGGCCATGACCGCGTGCTTCAGCTTGACCGCCTGATCTTCCAGCGCATGCGCCGCGGCGGCGGCTTGCTCGACCAGCGCCGCGTTTTGCTGCGTGACTTCCTCCATCTGCCCGACGGCTTCACTGACTTGCTCGATGCCCTGGCTCTGCGTTTCCGAGGCCGTGGCGATCTGCCCGACGATATCCGAAACTTCCTTGATCGCCCGCTTGACTTCTCCCATCGTGGCGCCGACATCGCTTGCCTGAATGGCCCCGTCTTCGATCAACGCCACGGACGCGCCGATCAGCGCCTTGATCTCCTTGGCCGCCACGGCAGAGCGCTGTGCGAGGCTGCGCACCTCGCTCGCCACGACTGCGAAGCCGCGCCCTTGCTCGCCAGCGCGGGCCGCCTCGACCGCTGCGTTCAACGCCAGAATGTTGGTCTGGAAAGCAATGCTCTCGATCACGCCGGTGATCTCGGAAATCTGCGCCGAACTGCCGCTGATTCTTCCTATCATGTCGACCATGCTCTGCACGGCGTTGTCGCCGGTGGAGGCCATCTCGGTTGCGCGTGCGGCGAGGGCGTTCGCTTGGCGGGCGTTATCGGCGTTTTGCCGCACGGTTTGCGTCAGTTGCGACATGTTGGCGGCCGTCTGCTCGAGCGCCGTAGCCTGCTCCTCGGTGCGTGCGGACAAGTCGACGTTTCCGGTTGCAATCTCCCCGCTCGCCATCGTGATGCGTTCCGCCGTGGCACGGATCTCGCCCGCCATCCTCGCCAGGCTGCCCTTCATGGTCTCCATGACGGACAGCAGGCTCGGTGCGGACCCGGACGCAGCGCCGGTGTCGACGGTCAGGTCTCCGTCCGCGATCCGGCCGGCGACATGAGTCGCGAGCGACGGCTCGCCGCCCAATTGTGCGTATAAGTTACGGGCGATAAGGCGCGTGACCAACACGCTGAAACAGACCGTGAACGCGAAGATTGCGGACAAGGTCCAGAAAGCGGATTTCGTTCCCTGCCGTGCCTCGAATTCAACATTCGAAACGTCCCGGGTCGCAAGTTTCACGACCCGATCGATCGCCTCCCGGTGCGCCTCGTACTGCTGTGAAATCCGGGTCAAGGCGTCGTGCGCAGCCGCTTGGTCGCCACGCTGCACGGCGGGAATGAAATCGCTGTACACGCTCTGGTAGAAGGCAAGTGCGGTCGGGTGCGCCTGGCCCATCAGCGTTTGCCGTGTTTCTGCATCGAGCTGCTGCCCTTCCCAGTAGCGATGACGTTCGTCGTAATCGCTCTTCAGGGACTTCAAATGTTCGAGCAATCGAGGCCGATCTTTTGCGTCCGCGTCGATGAGTTGGATGCAGAGGAGATAAGACTCGATCACATAAAGCGGCGGGGGGAGGACGTCGGATACCAGATCCTTGTTCGTCTGGATTCGTTCGTATAGCGGCCCGTTTACTCTCAGTTCCTTGATCACGGAGAACGAGCAGAGACCATAGATGACGAAGCAGGTGGCGAAACCCGCTATCAATAGCGCGAGCTGCGTTTTCAGTCGCAGTTTTTTGTTGTTCGACAACTTCAATCCCTCACTGAAGTTCACTGCCGATGCGTCTGATGCGCACCATGGCCACGTTGCGCAGCGTTGAGCACGTGGGATACCAGCAATAACCGTTTTTTGAACGGTTCGCCTTGGTCCGTGTATACGGCGTGAAATAGAAGGCGCTGAAGTCTTCTCGGGGTAGGGATTTTCTGGAAATCCGTTAAGGATCAGGTCATATCTCTTCTCGAATTGTGTCCGGTCGGTTGCATGTGCAGCGCTTTCATAGGGAAAGCGATGCAACGAAAGGCGCCGGCCGTTTCCACAGTGGCCCGGCCGGCGTTGCGCCGGCGCTGCCG
>CBJMQH010000311.1:0-6624 GCA_966431825.1 uncultured Trinickia sp. | reverse complement strand
ACCAGCAGCGCCTCGCCGAGATGGAAGCGTTCGTCGTTGAAAGCAACGTCGTCGAATTCGTCCTCGGCAAGGCGAAGGTGACGGACAAGGAAGTCAGCTTCGAAGCACTGGCCAGCGCTTCCGCGCAGGCGTAAAGCAGCGCCGCTCAAAACGGCGTGCGGGCTGTCGAGGCGACGGCCGGCACGCCGTTTTTGTTGCTGCCGGCAAAGGAGTGATGCCGGCACAAGGCGCGGCGCGCCGTCCATGCCTGCCGTTCAAGATACATTCCGAACAAGGAACCATTGCATGACCTTTCGCGCTCAAATGATGAACACGTTGGCTGCCCAGGCTTCGCGGGATCTGGATCCTCAGGCGCTCGGTCTCGTGCCGATCGTCGTGGAAACGAGCGGCCGGGGAGAGCGTTCGTACGATATCTACTCGCGCCTCCTGAAAGAGCGCGTCGTGTTCCTCGTCGGCGAGGTCAACGATCAGACGGCGAACCTCGTCGTTGCTCAGCTGCTGTTCCTCGAGAGCGAAAATCCCGACAAGGACATCAGCCTGTACATCAACAGCCCGGGCGGCTCCGTGTCGGCCGGCATGGCGATCTACGATACGATGCAGTTCATCAAGCCTGACGTCTCCACGTTGTGCATGGGTCTTGCGGCCAGCATGGGCGCGTTCCTGCTGGCATCGGGTGCCAAGGGCAAGCGTTTCGCACTGCCGAATGCACGCGTCATGATTCACCAACCGCTCGGCGGCGCACGCGGCCAGGCGTCGGACATCGAAATCCAGGCGCGCGAAATTCTCTATTTGAAGGAACGGCTTAACCAGCTGCTGTCCCATCACACGGGGCAACCGGTCGAGCGCATCGCACGCGATACCGACCGCGACAACTTCATGGCGAGCGAAGACGCCCAGGCGTACGGCCTCATCGACCAGGTCCTGCAGAAGCGCCCCTGAATCGTGTAACCGCTCGTAACATCTCGCCGCGGCCCGACGCCGCGGCTGCCCGCCTACGCCGGTTTTTCTCAATCATGAGAGTGCCGGCTCAAGCATTGGGCGAAATGGTCGATAATAGTTCTGGGCGCCGGCGGCCAAGACGTCAAAGCACGTTTCGCCGGTCGGTTCCGACCCCGCTTTGAAGGGGACGGCGACGGCGTACCCTGTCATTCGAGTGTCCGGAGGCTCGTATATCCATGGCGGACAAGAAAGGTTCGAACAGCGAAAAGCTGTTGTATTGCTCGTTTTGCGGCAAGAGCCAGCATGAGGTGAAAAAGCTGATTGCGGGCCCGTCGGTCTTCATCTGCGATGAGTGCATCGACCTGTGCAACGAGATCATTCGCGACGAAGCCGCGGGAGCAGGCACGGACGCAGGTTTGTCGAAGTCCGACTTGCCGAGCCCGCAGGAAATTCGCGACATCCTCGATCAGTACGTGATCGGGCAGGAACGTGCGAAGAAGATTCTCGCCGTTGCCGTCTACAACCACTACAAGCGGCTTAAGCACCTCGACAAGAAAGACGACATCGAGCTGTCGAAGAGCAACATCCTCTTGATCGGGCCGACCGGCTCGGGCAAGACGCTGCTCGCACAAACGCTCGCCCGTCTTCTGAACGTGCCGTTCGTGATTGCGGATGCCACGACGCTGACCGAAGCCGGCTATGTCGGCGAGGACGTCGAAAACATCATCCAAAAGTTGCTGCAGAACTGCAACTACGAGGTCGAGAAGGCCCAGCGCGGCATCGTCTACATCGACGAAATCGACAAGATCAGCCGCAAGTCCGACAACCCGTCGATCACGCGTGACGTGTCGGGCGAGGGCGTGCAACAGGCGCTCTTGAAGCTCGTCGAGGGCACGATGGCGTCGGTGCCGCCCCAGGGCGGCCGCAAGCATCCGAACCAGGACTTCATCCAGGTCGACACGACGAATATCCTGTTCATTTGCGGCGGTGCGTTCGACGGGCTCGAAAAGGTCATCACGGACCGGACCGAAAAGACCGGCATCGGTTTCGGCGCGAGCGTGAAGAGCAAGCAGGAGCGTGACGCCGGCGAGGTGCTGCGCGAGGTCGAGCCCGAGGATCTGATCAAGTTCGGTCTGATCCCCGAGCTGATCGGCCGTCTGCCTGTCGTGGCAACGCTCGGCAAGCTCGACGAAGCGGCGCTCATGAAGATCCTCGTGGAGCCGAAGAACGCGCTCGTGAAGCAGTATCACAAGCTGTTCGCCATGGAGCGCGTCGAACTCGAAATCCGGCCGCCGGCGTTGCAGGCGGTTGCGCGCAAGGCGATCCGCCGCAAGACGGGCGCGCGCGGGCTGCGTTCGATCTTGGAACAGGCATTGCTCGACGTGATGTACGAGCTGCCCGCCATGAAAGGGGTCAGCAAAGTCATCATCGACGACAACGTCATCGACGGCGACGGCAAGCCTTTGCTGATCTACGAGGAAGCACCGAAGGTCGCAGGTTCGAATTGATCCGGACTAAAGCTTTCGCCAAAACAGCCGTTCATGAATACATGAACGGCTGTTTTCGTTTATCTTGTGGGTAACACTGACTGCTTTTTAGGGCTCTAACCAACTTTTTCCCACACGCGGAGGCTTGCAATCCGTTGCACGGGCCTCAACTACCGACAGAATTGAATCCACTCATGGGGAAATGAAATGTCAGGAACCCAACTCCTCCCTTCGGAGCGCACCACGCTCCCCCTGTTGCCGCTGCGGGACGTAGTCGTTTTCCCGCACATGGTCATCCCGTTGTTCGTCGGTCGGCCGAAGTCGATCAAGGCGCTCGAGGTGGCGATGGAGGGCGGCAAGCACATCATGCTCGTGGCGCAAAAGACCGCCGCGAAAGATGAGCCGACCGAAAAAGACATGTATGAAGTAGGGTGTATCGCCAACATCCTGCAGATGCTGAAGCTGCCCGACGGTACCGTGAAGGTGCTCGTCGAGGGGCTGCAACGCGCGAAGACGCTCACGATCGAAGAACAGGAAACGCAGTTCTCGTGCGAGGTCATGCCGCTCGAGCCGGACGTTGCCGATAATGCGGAGACCGAAGCGCTTCGCCGCGCGATCGTTTCGCAGTTCGATCAGTACGTCAAACTGAACAAGAAGATCCCGCCCGAGATCCTGACCTCGCTGGCCGGGATCGACGAAGCGGGCCGCCTGGCCGACACGATCGCTGCGCACCTGCCGCTCAAGCTCGATCAGAAGCAGCACATCCTCGAAATGTTCCCTGTCGTGGAACGGCTCGAGCATCTGCTGGCGCAGCTCGAAGCCGAGATCGACATCCTGCAGGTCGAGAAGCGCATCCGCGGCCGCGTGAAGCGTCAGATGGAAAAGAGCCAGCGCGAGTACTACCTGAACGAGCAGGTCAAGGCGATTCAGAAGGAACTCGGCGAGGGCGAAGAAGGTGCCGATCTCGAAGAGCTCGAGAAGCGCATCGACGCGGCGCGCATGCCGAAGGAAGCCAAGAAGAAGGCCGACGCCGAGCTCAAGAAGCTCAAGCTGATGTCGCCGATGTCGGCTGAAGCGACGGTCGTGCGCAATTACATCGATACGCTGATCGGGTTGCCGTGGCGCAAGAAGAGCAAGGTCAACAACGACCTCTCGAACGCCGAGCGCGTGTTGGATGAAGACCACTTCGGTCTCGAGAAGGTCAAGGAACGGATCCTCGAATACCTTGCCGTGCAACAGCGCGTGGAAAAGGTGAAGGCGCCGATCCTCTGCCTCGTCGGGCCTCCGGGTGTCGGTAAGACGTCGCTGGGGCAGTCGATCGCACGCGCAACGAACCGCAAGTTCGTGCGTATGGCGCTGGGTGGTGTGCGTGACGAGGCCGAGATTCGCGGCCACCGTCGGACCTATATCGGCTCGATGCCGGGCAAGATCCTGCAAAGCCTGACGAAGGTCGGCGTGCGCAATCCGCTCTTCCTGCTCGACGAAGTCGACAAGATGGGCATGGATTTCCGCGGCGATCCGTCGTCGGCGCTGCTCGAAGTGCTCGATCCGGAACAGAACCACACGTTTGCCGATCACTACGTCGAAGTCGATTTCGACCTCTCCGACGTGATGTTCGTGGCAACGTCGAACTCGCTGAACATTCCGCCGCCGCTGCTCGATCGGATGGAAGTGATCCGTCTGTCGGGCTATACGGAAGACGAGAAGGTCAGCATTGCGCAACGTTATCTGCTGCCGAAGCAGAAGAAGAACAACGGTTTGCGCGATGGCGAGATCGAGGTCACCGAGGCGGCGATCCGCGACATCATTCGCTACTACACGCGTGAAGCCGGCGTGCGTTCGCTCGAGCGTGAAGTGTCGAAGATCTGCCGCAAGGTCGTGAAGATGCTGTTGCTGAAGAAGGCTGACGGCGCGGTGAAGGTCGAGAGCGGCAATCTCGATACGTTCCTCGGCGTGCGCAAGTACGACTTCGGCCTCGCGGCCAAGCAGAACCAGATCGGCCAGGTGACGGGTCTTGCGTGGACGGAAGTCGGCGGCGATCTGCTGACGATCGAAGCGGCGGTCATGCCGGGCAAAGGCAACGTTATTCGCACGGGCTCGCTTGGCGATGTGATGAAGGAGTCGGTCGAGGCTGCGCGTTCGGTGGTGCGTTCGCGTTCGCGGCGTCTCGGTGTGAAGGACGAGGCGTTCGAGAAGCAGGATATCCACATCCACGTGCCGGAAGGCGCGACGCCGAAGGATGGTCCATCCGCCGGTATCGCGATGACGACGGCGCTGGTGTCGGTGCTCACGGGTATTCCGGTGCGGGCCGATGTGGCGATGACGGGTGAAATCACGCTGCGTGGTGAGGTGCTTCCGATCGGCGGGCTCAAGGAGAAGTTGCTGGCCGCGCACCGTGGTGGCATCAAGCTCGTGTTGATCCCCGAAGAGAACGTGAAGGATCTGACCGAGATTCCGGACAACGTGAAGAACGCGATCGAGATCGTGCCGGTCCGTTGGATCGACAAGGTGCTCGAGCTCGCGCTCGAACGGGTGCCGGAAGCGCTGCCCGAGGAAGAACCGAAGGCGGAGCCCGTTGCTGAAGCGGCGAAGGATGCGGCTGCGACGGAAGTCGTCAAGCATTGATCGACGCTTTTCCCGGCTGATATAGAGGCCCGCGGCGTAACTGCCGCGGGCTTTTTATTCGTACTGAGCGATGCGGAAAAACGATGAAACGGCGCATCGCAGATCGGGCCAACCCTGGTTGACACTCGTGTTTCGGCTACTTCTAATGGGCACGCGCAGCTTGGCTGCGCGCTGACGAGCCGCGCATTGCGCTGCGCTTGACCGGTTATCGAATATTCATTCTCGGGGGTTTTGGATGAACAAGACGGAGTTGATCGACCACATCGCACAACAAGCCGATTTATCGAAAGCTGCCGCCGGACGCGCGCTCGACGCGGTCCTTGCCGGCGTCAAGGCGACGTTGAAAAAAGGCGGTTCGGTGACGCTGGTCGGTTTTGGCACGTTTGCGGTTGGAAAGCGTACGGCCCGCACGGGGCGCAACCCGCGCACGGGCGATGCCATCAAAATCAAGGCAGCAAAGGTTCCCAAATTCAAGCCTGGCAAAGCGCTGAAAGATGCGCTAAACTAGCGGGCTCGTTGACTGGCAGGCGTTGAAACTGAACGGCCGCCAATCAACGTGATGTGACGCGAATGGGTGCTTAGCTCAGTTGGTAGAGCGGCGCCCTTACAAGGCGTAGGTCGGGAGTTCGAGCCTCTCAGCACCCACCACGTTCGCGAACCCCGTCAGGCAGCTCCAACGCGTTCTGCTGTAGTACATCGAAAACCCGCACGGCGATCGCGCTCTGCGGGTTTTTTGTTTTTTGTCGCGCGCGGTGCGAGTGCTGGCCGGGGTTAGGCGGTGTGGCGCCGGTACAGCGCCAATAAGACCGTCGGGCCGGGCGTCGCAATGCCTACCAACGCGACTGCCGCAAAGATGAGCAACGTGCTTTCGTGCATGATGTTTTTCTCTGTTGTGTTCCGATGCGCCATACCTACGATGCAGCCATGGCTTATGGACGCAGGGCTCGAACTGGAATTGGACGGCTCGATCGATCAACAATGTACTCTGCGATGCGCGTTCGAGGCGCGTGCATTTTCGTAGGCTCGCCGATCGGTGGCGGTTCGATATCGTTCGTCTCCTACTAACGTGACATGCGCGGCAGCGAAATTTCGCGTCCGTTCGCCGGGCGTATTGCAAGGCGTCAAGCTGCAACATGTTTTCAGAGAGGGGCTCGCTTGATACTCGCATCGGCCGGCGTCCCAACATGGCTACATGCAGTCGAGGGGTGCTCGTCTATTCACCGATGCTTACGTTAGGAGGCGCGTCGCCCATGAACTACGTTGTGCTCATATGTGTGGCCGTTCTCGGTCTCCTGCTCTTCGGCCTTGGGGTGTCGGTTTCGATGATGCGTTTTCGCGTACGCACGGGTTGCGGTTGCGAGTCGGACCCGCGCAACCTGCTGCACAAGCTCGTGCGAGCCCACGGCAATACTGCGGAATACGCACCGTTTCTCGCGGTGCTGTTTCTTTACCTTGGCGCGCAGTCGCCAACGCCTGCGATCCTATCGCTGATCGTTGCGGCGACGGTATGCCGTTGCCTGCTGGTGATCGGGCTGCTGGCGTGGCCCTCGATGGACAGGCCGAACCCGCTGCG
>CBJMQH010000310.1:0-6641 GCA_966431825.1 uncultured Trinickia sp. | reverse complement strand
CGATGCGTTCCAGCGTATGCCGCGCTTCTGATTGACTTCGAAGTACCCGCCACCGGTATTGTCGCCACGGTTGAAGTCGTCGGTGGCGGGCATGCCGCTTTGTTGCGCCGCTTCGCGAAACGCTTCGAGTACGCGCCACTTCAGACGTTGCCGCTCGACACGCCATGGCCCGCCGCTGCCGTGCCATGCGTTGGCACCGCCGTGATGATCCTCGCTGCGTTTGAAAATCGGCAGTACCGCGTCCCAGGACCAGCCGGTGTCGCCCGTCACACGCGCCCACTCGTCATAGTCCTCGCGTTGACCGCGCATATAGATCATGCCGTTGATCGACGAGCTGCCGCCCAGCACGCGCCCGCGCGGATAGGCCAGCGCACGCCCGCCGAGCCCCGCCTCCTGCACCGTGCGATAACACCAGTCGGTGCGCCGGTTGCCGATGCAATACAGATAGCCGACCGGAACATGGATCCAGCGATAGTCGTCCTTGCCGCCCGCCTCGATCAGCAGGACCCTCGTGCTTCGATCTTCGCTCAAGCGGTTTGCGAGGACGCACCCTGCCGTGCCCGCGCCGACGATGACATAGTCGAATTCGACCGGTTGCGTCGCGTTCGTGCTCATCGTCTACCCTCACCTGTGGATTCGCCGGAAGTCGGCGCCGGCACTGCGCCTCTCGAAAGAGCGTACGCGCGATGTGGAACTTCAATCCAATGAGTTCTGCTCAACAGCGATATAAGAAGCGCTAATATCAGCCGATGGACCTCACTTTGCTCCGTGCCTTTGTGACGGTCGCACGCCTCGGCAACCTGACGCGTGCGGCAGCACAGTTGCATCTGACACAACCGGCCGTCAGCCTGCAGGTGAAAAACCTTCAGGAAGCGCTGGGCGTCACGTTGTTCACGCGCTCGCCGCACGGTCTGACGCTCACGCGCGACGGCCAGGCACTGCTGCCGCATGCCGAGCGTGCACTCGCAGCCGCAAACGACGTGCAGCGCGCGGCTTGCGCGTTGCGCCAGGAAGTCCGCGGCCGCCTGCGCATCGGCACGATTCTCGACCCGGCGTTTCTGCGGTTGGGTGGGTTTCTGAAACCGCTCGTCGAGACTTATCCACGCATCGAGACAGCACTGCGTCACGGCATGTCGGGCTGGGTTGCCGACGAGGTGCGTTCGGGCGAACTCGATGTGGGCTACTACATCGGAGAACCGGCCGAAGAAGGGATGCCTGACGGCCTCATGCATGCGGCAACGCTTACGCGGTTTCAATACCGCGTACTCGCACCGGCCGGCTGGAAGGAGCGGATCGGTCCCGCACCCGACTGGCGCTCGCTCGCGGCGCTGCCGTGGATCTGGACCCCGCCGCAGTCGGCGCATCATCGCCTGCTCTCACGCCGCTTCGCGGCGGCCGGCGCGAGCCCGTCGAAGGTCGCCGAAGTCGATCAGGAGACGTCGATGCTCGACCTCGTCAATTCCGGCGTCGGCCTCACGCTCGCCCGCGACGCCATTGCGATCGCCGAGGCGCATGCCCATGCGCTGACGATCGTCGAAGGCGTCACGGTGCCGACCGAACTGACTTTCATTGCGCTCGCCTCGCGCATGGCCGAGCCCGCGATTGCGGCGGCCTTCAGACTCGTCGAAACGCAGTGGTCCGTGTAACTGTAACGCAAGCGTCCTGAACGGCGCACCTGACTGACCGTCGGCGAACGTTCGGGCCGCGTCCGCGTCGAAGCGAAGTGCCGAGGCGACCGTGACGCGCGCAGGCATTCCCTGGAAGACCAAATACGCCGAGAACAGGAGGAGCATAGATGGCACGCAACATCGAAATAAAAGCGCGGGCCCATGCGTTCGACGAATTGCGCGAGCGCGCGGCCGCGCTGGCGTCGGACGCCCCGTTGATCTTTCGTCAGCTGGATTGTTTTTACGATGTACCCCGCGGCAGACTCAAGCTGCGCCAGTTCGAAGACGGTACACCGGCCGAGCTGATCTTCTATCAGCGTGACGATCGCGACGGCCCCAAGGCCTCGTACTACACACGCTCACCCGTTTCCAACGCCGAGGCGATGCACGCGCTGCTCGCGAGCGCACTGACCACGCGCGGAATCGTTTCGAAAGAGCGCCATTTGTACATGGCGGGCAGAACGCGTATTCACCTGGACCGTGTGGACGGCCTTGGCGACTTCATCGAACTCGAGGTTGTGCTGGCGCCCGATGAAGATGAAGAAGCGGGCACCGCCGAAGCGCATGCGCTCTTCGAGCAGCTCGGCGTGCAGCACACCGACCTCGTTGCCGTGGCCTACGTCGACCTGCTCAACGAAGCGTCGGTCGGCAAGGCAGCCTGATCGGTATGGGCCGCGAGCCTCGCTTGACGCTTGACCTCAAGCGGCGCTCGCCCCGGGCGTGAGGTGACCGAGCGGCAGCGGGCCGTTGCGCTTGAAGGTCGTGAGGACGATGTTCGAGCGCACGCTGTCGACACCGGGCACGCGCATCAACTTCTTCATGACGAATGAAGACAGCGCATTCAAATCCGGCGCGACGATGCGCAGCAGGTAATCGGCGTCGCCGACCACGGCATGGCATTCGAGCACTTCGGGCAGCGCGTCGATCTGTTGCTGGAACTGTTCGACGACCGAATCGCCATGATGCTTGAGCTTCAGGCTCGTGAACGCAGTGACGCCGAGCCCGAGTTTTTCAGGACGCAGGACGACCCGATAGCCATCGATCACGCCGGCTGCTTCGAGCCGCTGCAGACGCCGCCCGATCTGGGAGGGCGACAGCGGGACGCGCTCGCCGAGTTGCTGATGCGTCGCACGCCCAAAGCGCTGTAGCACCTCCAGCAACGCGAGATCGAAATGGTCCAGTTCCAACATGAGGGTTCGGTGCATTGAAAACGCTTTTTGATGCGCGATTATCGCATGCCCCCCTCTTTTCCCAGCGGCAGCAAGCACTCGCCAACTGTGGAAGAATGGTCGGACACAATTTACCGCGGCGCGGCTCGCAGCCCGCCGCGATGGACCGGAGCCCGAGGTGACACCATGATTCACAAACTGACTTCCGAAGAACGCGCGACTGCGCTCGCCCAGTTGAAAGGGTGGCAAGCCGTGGCAGGTCGCGATGCGATTCACCGCCAGTTCAAGTTCGCCGACTTCAACGAGGCGTTCGGCTTCATGACACGCGTCGCGATCAAGGCGCAGGAGATGAACCATCATCCCGAATGGTTCAACGTCTATCAGACCGTCGACATCACGCTGACCTCACACGATGCGAACGGCGTGACGGAACGCGATCTCGCGCTCGCGCGTTTCATCGACGACGTCGCAAAAACATCGGCATAACGACAAGCGAATGCAACGCCTGGAAAAAGGGCCGTATTCTGTCGATAAAAACAGGGCCGGCTTTCAACGAGCCGACCCGCCGCCATTTCCGTTAAGGCGCACGTAAGACTGCCACGCATCGCGCGCATTTGGCTCCAATCGGTCCTCCGACAGGGCCGCCTGACGCTGTACAATCATCAGCGCATACGGCTTGGAGAGCGCGCTTGCCTCCTTGCACAACGTCAGCTCGTCACCGCTCGAAGGAGAGCGGGCGCGCCAAAAGTTGATCGCAGCTTCTAGTTCGTGGATAGTGATCTCGGACATGATCGTGTGATGAGCATGGCCGCTCGATGCGAGCGCTATGTGCGGCGGCACGCTCGCTACGGCGACGGGGAACCGCGTGCTGCGTGCTGATTGCTAACCCATTGTACTTGAGCGAATTCCATGCGACTCCTCCTGATCGAAGACGACCGCCCCATCGCCCGCGGCATTCAGAGCAGCCTAGAGCAAGCCGGTTTCACCGTCGATATGGTCCATGACGGGATCTTTGCCGAACAGGCCCTCACGCAGAACCGGCATGAGCTCGTGATCCTCGATCTGGGCCTGCCCGGTATCGACGGCATGACGCTGCTGTCGCGGTTCCGGCAAAGCAACCGTCACACGCCCGTCATCGTGCTCACGGCGCGCGACGAACTGGGCGATCGTGTACAGGGCCTGAACGCGGGCGCTGACGATTACATGCTCAAGCCGTTCGAATCGGCCGAGCTCGAAGCCCGGATCCGCGCCGTCATGCGCCGCAGCGGCCCGCACAGCGACATGCCGCGCCCTGAAGTCTCGCTGGGTGGCGTCCGCCTCTCGGGTGTGGACCGTCGCATTTTCAACGACGACAAGCCGCTCGAATTGTCTCCGCGCGAATTCGCCGTGCTCGAAATGCTGCTGCTGCGTCATGGTCGCGTCGTGAGCAAGGCGCAGCTTCAGGATCACCTGACGCACTTCGGCGGAGACCTTGGTGACACGGCGATTGAAGTCTACGTGCACCGGGTACGGAAAAAGCTCGAGAGCTGCCGCGTCGAAATCGTCACCGTTCGCGGCTTCGGCTATCTGCTTCAGGAAATCCGTCAGGCGTCCTAAAACGCCACGCGTCGAGGCGGCCCGGCTGGCCGCCGCACCGCCCTTGCGCCTCGTCTTCTCTTAGACACCACGATCATGTCGTCCTCCGCCGCGACCAGCCTGCGGCGTTCGCTCTTGAGACGGCTCGCCGCGCCGCTCTCGCTGCTCGCCTTGATGAGCGGCCTCATCGCCTATTGGCTTGCCTGGCAGTACACGCAGCATGTGGTCGATCGTTCTCTTGTCGATCTCGCCACCGCGGTCTCGCGGCAGATTCAGATCGCCGGTCCCGACGCCCGGGCGGCCGTGCCGCCGATTGCGCAAGCCATGTTCTCGGACCCGGCAGAAAACCTCACCTACCGGCTGACCGACGGCGAGCGTGAAATCGCCGGCGATCGGACGCTGCCGCTCACGGGTACCAGCATCCGGATCATGCACTATGCGTTCGTGTTCGAAACGAAGTACAAGGACATGAACATGCGCGTCGCGCAAGTGCGCGTTTCGCAGCCGACCGGCAATCCGATCGTCATCGAAGTGGCGCAGCCGCTGCGGCACCGCTATCGCATCGCCGCCGAATTCCTCGTCGCGATCATGATGCCGCTGCTGCTGTTGCTGCTTGCGGGCTGGCTCATCGTCTGGCGCGTCGTCAATCAACAGTTGATTCCGCTCACGGCACTCGCCGACTCGCTGAACCGACAAACGCACACGTCGCTCGAACCGGTGGACGAAACACTCGTCCCGATCGAAATCCGGCCGCTCACGAGTGCGATGAACGCGCTGTTGCAACGGCTGAAGACCGCACTCGAAGCGCAACGCAAATTCATCGCCGACGCGGCCCATCAGCTGCGTACACCGCTCACGGCCGTAAAACTGCACGCGGAGCAGGCCGCGAACGCACGCGATCCGTCGCAAACGCTCGCCGCCGTACGCGAGGTGCGCACAGCGGCCGATCGTGCCGTTCGTCTATCGAACCAGTTGCTTTCGCTCGCGAGGGCGGAGCCGGGTGCACAGGCCGCGCGTTTCACCGCGGTCGACGTCGCATCCCTTGCCTTCGAAACGGGCGCAGAGTGGGTGCCGCGTGCGTTGGCCGCCCATGTCGATCTCGGCTTCCAACGGCTCGATGACCCGTCCAACGATGCCCCGCTTCTCGTGCGCGGCAACGCGATCTTGCTGCGTGAAGTCATTGCGAACCTGCTAGACAACGCGCTCAAATACGTGCCTTCGGCCCATACGGACGAAAGCGCCCGCGTGACCGTGACGGTCTCGCGCGTCGAGGACGGCGGCCACGCGCCGATGGCCGAGATCGTCGTCGAAGACAACGGCCCCGGCGTACCGGCTGCTTTGCAGGCCGATCTCTTCAAGCGTTTTTTCCGCGGCGACCGGCAAGATGCCACCGATACCGGGATAGACGGCGGCGCCGGCCTCGGGCTCGCCATCGTGCACGACATCATGGCGCTGCACGGCGGAAGCGTCAGCTATGTCGACACGCCCGGCGGCGGGGCGCGCTTTCTGCTGCGTTTGCCGCTCGATACGGGCGCTGCGGCAGAAGCACTCCGTGTCGACGCCAGTGCGACGACCGCTGCGCCTACGCATGCGCGCTGAGCGCAGGGCGGCCTTCGACGAAAGCCGCCCTGCGCGGCTCCCGCCAGCGCGTCAGTCTTTGCCCTTGCCGTTACGCTTCGAGGCGAGCATCGTCCCCCGGCATTTGCGCGCGCCGCACCGGCACGCGTACTCTTCCTTGAGCTTTTTCGTGAGCCGCGCGTCGATAACGAGGCCGTAGTCGTAAAAGAGCTCCTCGTCGCCGGCAATGTCGCGCAACGCGTGGATGAAAACACGGCCGTCGATCTCTTCGGCCTCGCAGTTCGGCGCACACGAGTGGTTGATCCAGCGTGCACTGTTGCCGCCCACCTTCCCGTCGATGACGTTGCCGTCATCGAGCGCAAAGTAAAACGTGTGGTTCGGATCATTCGGATCGTGCGGATGACGGCGCAGCGCCTCCTTCCAAGAGATCCGCTCTCCTTTGTATTCCAGCAGACGCTCGCCGGCTTTGATCGGCGCAACGGCAAACACGCCCTTGCCGTGCACGCCGGAGCGGCGCACGACCAACTTGCGTGAACTCATTGACGAATCCTCAGAAAAGCTTTCATGCCGCCGCAACGACTGCGATAGGTCGCCGCAGCGCGGCGATTCGGTCAGGGATAGAAAACGCGGCGCCCGGCCGATCGAGGTCGGT
>CBJMQH010000309.1:0-6656 GCA_966431825.1 uncultured Trinickia sp. | reverse complement strand
GTAATGCACGGCTGCGGCTTGCCCGTCAGCTCGACACCCACGATGTCGGGCAGCCGCATCCACGAGGCACGGCCAAGCATGACGCTTTCGGCTTCGAGGCCCCCCACACCGACGGCGATCACGCCGAGCGCGTCGACCATCGGCGTATGAGAGTCGGTCCCGACGAGCGTGTCGGGAAATGCCACGCCGTCGCGGACCTGCACGACCGGGCTCATCCGTTCGAGGTTGATCTGATGCAGGATGCCGTTGCCGGGCGGGATCACGTCGACGTTGCGAAACGCTTCCTTCGTCCAATTGATGAAATGGAAGCGATCCTCGTTGCGGCGGTCCTCGATCGCGCGGTTCTTGGCGAATGCGTCCGGGTCGAAACCGCCGCACTCGACGGCGAGCGAGTGATCGACGACGAGCTGCGTCGGCACGACCGGGTTCACGAGCGACGGGTCGCCGCCGCGCGCTGCGATCGCATCGCGCAGGCCTGCCAAATCGACGAGCGCGGTTTGACCGAGGATGTCATGGCAGACGACGCGCGCCGGAAACCACGGGAAATCGCGCTCGCGCTTTCGCTCGATCAGCTGCCGCAACGACGGTTCGAGATCTTCCGGCGCACAGCAACGCACGAGGTTCTCGGCATGAACGCGAGCGGTGTAGGGCAGGGCGTCGTAGGCGTGCGGCGCGATCGCGTCAACGGCGGCACGCGCGTCGAAGAAGTCCAGCTGCGTGCCGGGCAGGCGTTTGCGATAGGCAGTGTTCATGATGGTGTCTAGTAGTACGGTGTGGCCATGGCGAGCCCGGACATCCGGGCCGCCGTGCTTCAATCGTTCGGGTTTAGCAGTCAGACATCGATCGCCTGGACAGAGCCCGCGCGTTTGCGCAGCTCGAATTTCTGGATCTTTCCGGTCGAAGTCTTGGGCAGCTCGCAAAATTCGACGGCACGCGGCACCTTGAAGCCGGCCAGATGCGCCTTGCAATGCGCGATCAGCGCTTCGGCGGTGACGGTAGCGCCGGCTTTCAATTCGACGAATGCGCACGGTGTCTCGCCCCAGCGCGGGTCGGGCTTCGCGACAACGGCCGCGGCAAGCACGTCGGGGTGACGATAGAGCACGTCTTCGACCTCGATGCTCGAAATGTTCTCGCCGCCGGAAATAATGATGTCCTTGCTGCGGTCCTTGATGCGGATATAGCCGTCGGGGTAGAGCACGCCGAGGTCGCCCGTGTGGAACCATCCGCCGCGAAACGCTTCCTGCGTGGCCGTCGGGTTCTTCAGATAGCCCTTCATGGCGATGTTGCCGCGGAACATGATCTCGCCGATCGTCTCGCCGTCGGCCGGCACCGGCTGCATCGTGTCCGGATCGAGCACCGTGACGGCGTCCTCCAGGTGATACGGCACGCCTTGGCGCGCATTCAGGCGCGCACGTTCGGCGATATCGAGCGTGCTCCAATCGGCCTGATGCGCACAGACCGCGGCAGGCCCGTAAACTTCGGTCAATCCATAGACATGCGTGAGATCGAACCCGAGCCGCTCAAGACTTTCGATGAGCGCGGCCGGCGGCGCGGCGCCCGCCACCATGGCGCTGACGCGATGCGTGATCCCGGCCTTCTGCGCGTCGGGCGCGTTCACGAGCATGTTGTGCACGATCGGCGCGCCGCAGTAGTGCGTCACGCGCTCGTTGCGAATCAAGTCGTAGATGACCTGCGTGTCGATCTTGCGCAAGCAGACATTGACGCCTGCACGCGCGGCCACCGCCCAGGGGAAGCACCAGCCGTTGCAATGGAACATCGGCAGCGTCCACAGATAGACGGCGTGCTTCGGCATGTCCCATTCGAGAATGGCGCTGATCGCGTTCGCAAACGCGCCGCGGTGGTGATAGACGACGCCCTTCGGGTTGCCCGTGGTACCGGACGTGTAGTTCAGGCTGATCGCATCCCACTCGTCGGCCGGCGGTTGCCACGCATAATCGGGATCGCCCGCGGCGAGCAGCGCTTCGTACTCGATTTCCCCGATCCGCTCCCCGTCGCCCGTGTACATGGGGTCGTCGACGTCGATCACGACGATCGGCCGCTCGACGGCCGGCAGCACGGAGCGCATCAGCGCCGAGAACTCGCGGTCGACGATCAGCGCTTTCGCTTCGCCATGGTTCAGCATGAAGGCGAGCGTGGCCGCGTCGAGCCGCGTGTTGAGCGCGTTGAGGACGGCACCCGTCATCGGGATACCGAAATGTGCCTCGACCATGGCCGGGATGTTCGGCAGCATCACCGCAACCGTGTCGCCGCGGCCGATGCCGCGCCGATGCAACGCCGACGCAAGGCGCCGCGTACGGGCGTACGTCTCGGCCCAGGTGCGGCGCACGGTACCGTGCACAACGGCAAGCCGCGACGGGTAGACGGCAGCCGCGCGCTCGATGAACTTCAAGGGCGTCATCGCCGTGAAGTTCGCTGGGTTCTTGTCGAGTCCCGTTTCGTACATGTCTGCGCTCATGATCGTGTCTCCCACCCAACGCTCGGCGACGCGCACCCCGCGACAAGCGGGGCACGCACGAAGCCGGTCTCCTGTCTCGTAATTTAGTGCCGCGCGAGCGGCGCTTCTATCTGCTGAATCAACGCTTTCCGATCGGCGCAAACTTCAGATTTTCCGGGCCGGTGTAGTTGGCGCTCGGGCGGATGATCTTGTTGTCGATACGCTGCTCGATCACGTGTGCGCTCCAGCCCGAGGTGCGCGAAATGACGAAGAGCGGCGTGAACATTGCCGTGGGCACGCCCATCATGTGATACGACACGGCGCTGAACCAATCGAGGTTCGGGAACATTTTTTTCGCGTCCCACATGACGGCCTCGAGTCGTTCGGCAATGCCGAACAATTTGGTATCGCCGGCTTCCTTCGACAGCTTCCTCGCCACTTCCTTGATCACCTTGTTGCGCGGATCGGCAATCGTGTAGACCGGATGACCGAAGCCGATCACGACTTCCTTGTTCTCGACGCGGCGGCGGATATCGGCCTCGGCCTCGTCGGGCGTGCGGTAGCGCGACTGGATTTCGAAGGCGACTTCATTGGCGCCGCCGTGCTTCGGGCCGCGCAGTGCGCCGATCGCACCCGTGATCGCCGAGTACATGTCCGAACCCGTGCCCGCGATGACGCGGCCCGCGAACGTCGAGGCGTTGAATTCGTGTTCGGCGTAGAGGATGAGCGAGGTGTGCATCGCCTCGACCCACGACTTCGACGGGGTCTTGCCGTGCAGCAGGTGCAGAAAGTGTCCGCCGATCGAATCGTCATCGGTCTCCACTTCGATGCGCCGCCCGTTATGCGAGTAGTGGTACCAGTAGAGCAGCATCGAGCCGAGCGAGGCCATCAGCCGGTCGGCGATATCGCGCGCGCCCGCCAGATTGTGATCGTCCTTTTCGGGCAACACGGTGCCGAGCACCGATACGCCGGTACGCATGACGTCCATCGGGTGTGCCGAGGCCGGGATCCATTCGAGCGCTGCTTTCACGTTCGCGGGCAGGCCGCGCAGCGCTTTGAGCTTCGTCTTGTAGGCGTTGAGCTCGGCCTGCGTCGGCAGCTTTTCATGCACGAGCAGGTGCGCGATTTCCTCGAACTCGCAGGTCGTCGCGACATCGAGAATGTCGTAGCCGCGGTAGTGCAGGTCGTTACCCGTGCGCCCCACCGTGCACAAGGCCGTGTTGCCGGCCGTCACGCCCGAGAGGGCCACCGATTTCTTCGGTTTGAACGCGCCCGTGGCGAGCGCTTCCTTGCCTGCTTCACTCATGATTTGTCTCCACCTTCAATGTCAGGTCTTGCGTGATCTCTTGCGTCATTTCTTGCCGGCGAACAGCGCGTCGAGCTTGTCCTCGTACGCGTGATAGCCGAGAAACTCGTAAAGCTCTGCGCGCGTTTGCATCGTTTCGATAGCGGCTTTTTGCGTGCCGTCGCGCTTGAGCGTGCGGTAGAAGTTCAGCGCGGCCGCATTCATTGCACGATAGGCGCCGCAGCAGTAAAGCGCGATATCGACGTTCGCGCTCGTCAGCTCGTCGAGCGTGAAGAGCGGCGTAGCGCCGAATTCCGTCAGGTTCGCGAGAATCGGCACCTTCACCGCGGCCTTGAAGCGGCGATAGTCGTCGAGCGTCTTCATCGCTTCGGGGAAGATCATGTCGGCACCGGCCTCGACATAGGCCACGGCCCGCTCGATCGCCGAATCGAGCCCTTCGGCTGCAGCCGCATCGGTGCGGGCCATGATCACGAACTGGTCGTCGGTGCGCGCATCGACAGCCGCCTTCACGCGATCGACCATCTCTTCCTTCGGTACGCACTCCTTACCGGGGCGGTGACCGCAGCGCTTCTGGCCGACCTGGTCTTCGATATGCACCGCGGCGACACCGGCTTTGATGAACGAACGGACCGTGCGCGCGATGTTGAAGGCGCCGCCCCAGCCCGTATCGATGTCCACGAGAAGCGGCAGGTCCGTGGCGTCCGTGATGCGCCGGGCATCGATCAGCACGTCTTCCATCGTGCTGATGCCAAGATCGGGTACGCCGAGCGAGTTGGCGGCAACCCCGCCGCCAGACAGATAAACCGCCTTGAAACCGACGGCCTCGGCCATCTTCGCCGCATAGGCCGTGATCGCGCCGACGACCTGCAACGGCTCGCCTTCGGTCAGCGCGGCACGAAAACGCGCGCCTGCGCTGACGAGTTGCTGTTTCGCTGTGTTCATGGGGGCTCCGTGTGAGGTGCGCATTCTAAGCAAAGACCGGACCATGTGGCCGAGAGCCTTGTAAATGCTTGATTTCAGTAGGTTCGCACACCGTGATCGCCGCGTTCGGATTTCAGTTTCGAAACGGCGAATTTCATTTCTGGCGACAACGAGGCATAATCAACGAGATGGTACGCCTTCGCCGCTTGCTGTCTTCCCCCCGTTTGTTGTTCGAGCGATCACCGTGACCCGTCCCGCTTCCGAGCTCCCCGCCCGCCCCGTGATCTGGGCCTTCGGCATCAGCCGCCTGCGCGATCTCTTTTTCGAAATCGCCGGCGACTACGATCGACGCGCCGATCTTCGCGTGATCGCGCGCGCCTATGACGATGCCGTCCACGAGATCGAGACGGTGACCGACCAACGCCGGCCCGATGTCGTGGTGGCCGGCGGCTCGAACGCCGCCTACTTGAAAACCCGCGTCTCGGTGCCGGTCGTGCAGATCAATCCGACCGGGTTCGACGTCATGCAGTCGCTCGCGCGAGCCCGCCGTCAGGCGCGCGCCGTCGCGCTCGTGAGCCCCGGCGATACGCCCCAGGAAATCCGCAGCTTCGTCGGCGCCTTCGGGCTCGACATCGAGTTCGCGTCGTATCGTTCTGCCGAAGATGCGGAGTCCTGCGTACTGGCGCTCAAGGAGCGCGGCGTCGAAGCGATCGTCGGGCCCGGTCTCGTGGCCGACCTGGCGAGTGCGGCGGGGCTGTCGGCCGTGTTCGTCTATTCGCATGCGTCGGTGCGCATCGCGTTCGAGACGGCGCTCGACGTCGCCGAGGCGACCCGTGTCGAGGCGAAGCGACGCCAGCGCATGGACAACCTGTTGCAACATCTGCGCGACGGGGTGGTGGCGCTCGATGCTGCCGGGCGGGTCGAGGCCATCAACCGGCGCTTGGCCGGCGCGCTCGGGATCGACCCGAGCCGCGCGGTCGGCAGGCCGCTCATCGACCTCGCACCGGACCTCGCGGGCGCGCTGCCCGAAACGGGCGCCGATGTACTGACTGCGGTGCGCGGCGTGAGCTACCTTGTGCACCGCGGGCCGCTCGCCGGCAACGAGGCCGAGGATGGGGCGGTGCTCACGTTCCAGGAGTCGCGGGCCGTGGAGCGCGCCGACCGCACGCTGCGCTCGAAGCAGCTCACCCATCAATTCGCGGCGCGTTATCGGCTCGAAGACTTGATCGGCGAGAGCGCAGGCATGACGCGCGTGCGGACGCTGGTCAGACGCTACGCAAGGTCGGACGCTACCGTGCTCGTGCTGGGCGAGAGCGGGACCGGCAAGGAGATGGTCGCGCAGAGCATGCACCGGCTCAGCGCCCGGTACGATTTTCCGTTCGTCGCGATCAATTGCGGCGCCTTTCCCGAGGCGCTGCTCGAGAGCGAACTGTTCGGGTATGAGGAGGGTGCATTCACAGGCGCACGCAAGGGCGGCAAGGCAGGGTTGATCGAAGCCGCGCACCGCGGCACGCTGTTTCTCGATGAAATCGGCGAGATGCCGTTGCCGCTGCAAAGCCGCCTGCTGCGCGTGCTGCAGGAGCGGGAGGTCGTGAGGCTCGGCTCGACCGAACCCACGCGCGTCGATATCCGCGTGATCGCCGCGACGCACCGTGCGCTGACGGAGGGTATCGCTAATGGCTCATTCCGCGCCGACCTCTACTATCGGCTCAACATTCTCGGCATTGCGCTGCCCCCGTTGCGCGAGCGGCCGGACGACGTCCTGCCGCTCGCGGCGGCGCTGCTCGCGCAGGCCGCCCGCCGCGAGGAAAGCCTGGCGGCCCGCCTCCCCGATGCAGCCGCAGCAGGGTGAGAGCGACCGCATTCGGATACTCGCGCACCCGCTCTTCCGATCCGTCCTTGCGGGTGACGATCTTCTCGCTTCCATTGAGCGCCCGATCGAGCAGCGCCAGCTCCAGCCGCTGATATCCTGCG
>CBJMQH010000308.1:0-6668 GCA_966431825.1 uncultured Trinickia sp. | reverse complement strand
CGGCGCGATGACGGCCGGCATGGCGTTCGAGGCGATGAACAACGCGGGCGTCTGCGATGACGTGCCGTTGCTCGTGATCCTGAACGACAACGATATGTCGATTTCGCCGCCCGTCGGCGCGCTGAACCGCCACCTGGCCCGCCTGATGTCGGGCCGCTTCTACGCGGCTGCACGCGCAGGCGTGGAGCGTGTGCTGCGCGTGGCGCCGCCGATGCTCGAACTCGCGCGCAAGCTCGAAGAGCATGCCAAGGGCATGGTCGTGCCGGCTACGCTGTTCGAAGAATTCGGCTTCAACTATATCGGTCCGATCGACGGGCACGACCTCGATTCGCTGATCCCGACGCTGCAGAACATTCGCGAGCTGCGCGGCCCGCAGTTCCTGCACGTCGTCACGAAGAAGGGGCAGGGCTACAAGCTGGCCGAGGCCGACCCCGTGCTCTACCACGGTCCGGGCAAGTTCAACCCGGCTGAAGGGATCAAGCCGTCGACGACGCCGAGCAAGAAGACCTATACCCAGGTCTTCGGCGAATGGCTGTGCGACGCGGCGGAACTCGATTCGCGCGTGGTGGGCATCACGCCCGCGATGCGCGAGGGCTCGGGCATGGTCGAGTTCGAAAAGCGCTTCCCGGATCGCTACTACGACGTCGGTATTGCCGAGCAGCACGCGGTGACGTTCGCCGGGGGGCTCGCGACGGAAGGCATGAAGCCTGTTGTGGCGATCTACTCGACGTTCCTGCAACGCGCTTATGATCAGCTGATTCACGACGTGGCGCTTCAGAATCTGCCCGTCGTCTTCGCGATCGATCGTGCGGGCCTCGTGGGTGCAGACGGCGCAACGCATGCAGGCGCGTACGATCTCGCCTTCCTGCGCTGCGTCCCGAACATGACGGTCATGACGCCGGCAGACGAAAACGAATGCCGCCAGATGCTCTACACGGCGCTGCAGCAACCGAATCCGACGGCCGTGCGCTACCCGCGCGGTGCCGGCACGGGTGTGGCGACGGTCAAGCAGATGACCGAGATCCCGGTCGGCCGTGGCGAAATCCGTCGTCAATCGACGGCGCCGAAGGGCAGCCGCATCGCGATCCTCGCGTTCGGCACGATGGTTGCCCCGGCGCTGGCTGCGGCCGAGGCGCTCGACGCTACGGTCGCGAACATGCGCTTCGTCAAGCCGATCGACGCCGAGCTGCTGCGCGAGCTTGCGCAGACGCACGATGCGTTCGTGACGGTCGAAGAGGGCTGCGTGATGGGCGGTGCGGGCTCGGCCTGTGTCGAATCCCTGCTTGCCGATGGGGTTGTTCTGCCCGTACTACAATTGGGCCTCCCCGACAGCTTCATCGATCACGGCGATCCGGCCAAGTTGTTGGCGGAATGCGGCCTTGACGGCGCGGGCATCGAGAAATCGATTCGTGCTCGCTTCGTCGAACCGGCTGCGAAGCTGGCGCAACGCGTCGCGTGACGCGGTGCCGGCTGCATCAGCGGCCGCGGCATTTCCCTTTGAATGCATGGGCCTTCGGGCCCATGTTTCGTTATTGGCAGGATTTCGGCATGGCTTCGGTTGCCCGCGAGAACCGGGCGACGCACGCGCTTGCCTTCGAGGATAGAAGAACGATGAACCAGATGAACCCCGCCTTCGTGATGCCCGATGTCCAGAGTACGGCGGACACGCGCCAGATCCCGATTCAACGTGTCGGCGTGAAGGGTGTGCGTTATCCGATGCGTGTCCGTACGGCGCAGGGCGACGTGCAGCCGACGGTGGGTACCTGGAACCTCGACGTGCACCTGAGCGCGGACCAGAAGGGCACGCACATGTCGCGGTTTGTCGCGCTGCTCGAAGAACAGGACGCGCCGCTCGATTCGGCTGCGTTCCGGGCGATGCTCGATGCGATGCTGGTGAAGCTCGAAGCGGCTGCCGGTCGTATCGAAGTGACGTTCCCGTACTTCGTGAAGAAGACCGCACCGGTCTCGGGCGTGTCGAGCCTGCTCGACTACGAGGTGACGCTGATCGGCGACGTGCGCGCCGGCGCGGTGCGTACCTTCCTGCGTGTGCTGGTACCGGTGACGAGCCTGTGCCCGTGCTCGAAGGAGATCTCGCAGTACGGCGCGCACAATCAGCGCTCGCATGTCACGATCGAAGCCGAACTTGTGGGCGAAATGGCCGTCGAGGCGTTGATTGCGATCGCCGAGGAAGAGGCTTCCTGCCAGCTGTGGGGCCTCTTGAAACGGCCGGACGAAAAGTTCGTGACCGAGCGCGCTTATGAAAACCCGAAGTTCGTCGAAGACCTGGTGCGCGATGTCGCGCAGCGCTTGAATGCCGACGCGCGTGTCGTGGCCTATCGGCTCGAGGCGGAAAACTTCGAATCGATCCACAACCACAGCGCGTATGCCGTAATCGAACACGACAAGCGCAGCGCAGTCTGACCGGTGCGGATGCGTATCCGGCTTTCGCTGCTTTCGTCGCGCTCGTCCCCCATGGTGTGCGAGCGCGAGGAGGGCTAGCGGGCGAGGCTGGTCAGGTCCCAGCGTGGTTTGACCGTGAACGCGTAGTCTTTCGTCGCCTGTTCGGGCCAGCGTGTAAGCCGCAGCGCGCCGGCCAGGGCGATCATCGCGCCGTTGTCGGTGCACAGCGAAAGGTCCGGGTAGTGCACCTCGAACCCGCGTTTGGCTGCGGCGGCCGACAGCGCTTCGCGCAGTTGCCGGTTCGCGCCGACGCCGCCTGCGACGACGAGACGCTTCATGCGTGTTTTCTTGAGCGCGGCGAGGGACTTGGCGGCGAGCACATCCACTGCGGCATCGACGAAGCCGCGTGCGATATCGGCTTTCGCTTGCTCGCAGACATTGCCGCCGAGCTTCTTTACCTGGGTGAGCACGGCTGTCTTCAGGCCGCTGAAGCTGAAATCCAGATCCCCCGAGTGCAGCATCGGCCGCGGCAGGACGACAGCGCCCGGCGTGCCGAACTCCGCCAGCCGCGAAACTTCGGGGCCGCCGGGATAGCCGAGTCCAAGCAGTTTGGCGGTTTTGTCGAAGGCCTCGCCTGCCGCGTCGTCGAGCGTTTCGCCGAGCGTTTCATAGACGCCGACATCGGTGACGCGCATGAGCTGAGTGTGTCCGCCCGACACCAGCAGGGCGACGAACGGAAACGGAGGCGGGGCGTCGACGAGCAGCGGCGAAAGCAGGTGCCCTTCGAGATGGTGGATGCCGATCGTCGGCTTGTCCCAGGCCATACCGAGCGCGTTTGCGATGCTTGCGCCGACGAGCAGTGCACCGGCAAGACCGGGGCCCTGCGTGAAGGCGATCGCGTCGATGTCGCCGCGTGCGGCCCCCGAGCGCGCGAGCACGTCTTCGAGCAGCGGCAGCGCACGGCGGATGTGGTCGCGCGATGCGAGTTCAGGGACCACCCCGCCGTACTCCCGATGCATGGCGATCTGCGAATGCAGCGCGTGTGCGAGCAGGCCGCGGCTCGAGTCGTAGAGCGCGAGGCCGGTTTCGTCGCAGGAGCTTTCGATGCCGAGAACGAGCATGGTGCCTTGAAATCAGGGCGCGCGGGCGCGATGCGCGCGCTTGCCGAAAAACGAACAAGTATAGCAGCGCATGCCCGGTCGCTCCGGGCTCGGCCGGGGCCGCCGGCCGTGCGGGCCGCCGGATATGCCGGGCATGGAAGGTACAATGCGCGCCATGGAATCTTTTGACATTGCGGTGATCGGTGCCGGTGCAGCGGGAATGATGTGCGCGGCCGTGGCGGGGCAGCAGGGGCGCCGCGTCGTGCTGATCGACCACGGCCCGAGGCTCGCGGAAAAAATCCGCATTTCTGGCGGCGGACGCTGCAACTTCACGAATCTGCATGCCGGGCCTGCGAATTATCTGTCCGCGAATCCCCATTACTGCCGGTCGGCACTCGCGCGCTATACGCCCCGCGATTTTCTCTCGTTGCTCAAGTCGCACCGCGTCAGTTGGCACGAAAAGCACCGCGGGCAGCTCTTTTGCGATCACTCCAGCGAATCGATCATCGACGTGCTGAAGGCCGAATGCGAAACGGCGCGTGTCGCATGGCGGCGCCCTGTGGCCGTCGAGGCGGTCAGGCACGACGACAACGGGCACTTCACGCTCGATACGGGGGCGGGGACCATCGGTGCGCGCGCGCTGGTGATTGCGACGGGCGGCCTCTCGATCCCCCAGATCGGTGCGACGGACTTCGCTTATCGCATCGCCAAGCAGTTCGGGCACAAGCTGATCGACACGCGGCCGGCGCTGGTGCCGCTGACGTTTTCGTCTGAGCAATGGTCCCCGTTCGCGACGCTCGCCGGCGTGTCGCTGGAAGTCGAGGTGGCGACGGGCGCGAAAAAGGCGGAAGGGCGCTTCGTCGAAGATTTGCTGTTCACGCACCGAGGGCTCTCCGGCCCCGGCATTCTGCAGATTTCGAGCTACTGGCAACCGGGTGAGCCGATTCGGATCGACCTCTTGACCGGGCGCGATGCTGTCGCCGATCTGCTGAGCGCCAAAGCCGGCACGAAGCGGCAGATGGCCAACGTGCTCGGGGAATGGATGCCGTCGCGCCTCGCCCAGGTTTGGCTGCAGACGCATGGCGTTGCGCCCGATGCCCGTCTGGCCGACGTACCGGACAAAGCGCTGCGGCGTCTCGGAGAGGCGTTCGCGCAATGGTCGCTCGTGCCGAGCGGCACCGAGGGTTACAAGAAGGCCGAAGTGACGAAAGGCGGCGTGGATACGCGCGAGCTGTCGTCCTCGACGATGATGAGTGCGCGGGTGGCGGGGCTGTACTTTATCGGCGAGGCTGTCGATGTGACCGGCTGGCTCGGCGGGTATAACTTTCAGTGGGCCTGGGCGTCAGGCGTGGCGGCAGGTCAGGCCGCGGCGGAGTATGTGCAGGGCACACGCGGCACTTGACAAGACCCGTGTATTTGTGGCGAACGTCTGCTATACTCCCGAGCCTTGGAAAAATTTCCACCTCGGAAAAATGACGATCATCCGCGTAAAAGAAAACGAGCCGTTTGAAGTCGCGATGCGCCGCTTCAAACGCACGATCGAGAAGACCGGTCTCTTGACCGAGCTTCGCGCGCGCGAGTTCTTCGAAAAGCCGACTGCCGAGCGCAAGCGCAAGAAAGCCGCGGCCGTGAAGCGCCATTTCAAGCGCCTGCGCAGCCAGATGCTACCGAAAAAGCTTTACTGATTTTTGCAGGCGCTGCCGTACCGGATTGCGGCAGCGTATCGGGTGGGCCCAGTGCCCCTGAGCCGCACCGCCGAGTGCCTTTGCAGCTCCAACAGCCGGCGCACTATCCGCGCCGAACCGGCCGCCTTGTGCCAGACCCGCTTGAGGAAGCGTCCCAAGCGGGTTTTTGTGCTCCGATCGGCGATGTGGGCCTTGCTCGCATAGTTCGAGTGGCGCGCCGGGGCGGTCATTCTGGTTTCTCTTAACGTATTCGGGTGCAAGATGAGTCTGAAGGATCGGATCAGTGACGATATGAAGGCGGCGATGCGGGCCCGCGAGAGCGAGCGCCTCGCAACGATTCGCCTGTTGCTCGCGGCGATCAAGCAGCGCGAAGTCGACGAGCGGATCACGCTCGACGACGCCGGCGTGACGGCTGTGATCGACAAGATGATCAAGCAGCGCAAGGACTCGATCAGCCAGTTCGAGGCCGCCGGCCGTACCGACCTCGTTGCTCAGGAGCGTGGCGAACTCGACGTGCTCGCCGCCTATATGCCCGCGCAGCTGTCGGAAGAAGAGATCGCAGCCGAGGTTCAGGCAGCGGTCGCCCAGACCGGCGCGGCCGGCCCGCAGGACATGGGCAAGGTGATGGCCGTGCTCAAGGGTAAGCTCGCGGGGCGGGCCGATATGACGGCCGTGTCGGCGAAGGTGAAGGCCGCGCTGACGAAGTAAGCGGCACCGCTGCGCTGCGGCCGGTCTGCGATTGCAGCGGGCCGTCGTGCCTGAAGTATGCCCTTTGACACCGTAGCTGCCGACCTTGATACCACACGCTTTCCTGCAGGATCTGCTGAACCGCGTCGATATCGTCGATGTGGTGGGTCGGCACGTCCAGCTGAAGAAGGGCGGCGCGAATTTCATGGGGCTGTGCCCGTTTCATAACGAAAAGAGCCCGTCGTTCACGGTTAGTCCTACTAAGCAGTTTTATCACTGCTTCGGTTGCGGGGCACACGGCACGGCGATCAGCTTTTTGATGGAGCACGCCGGCCTGTCGTTTCCCGAGGCCGTGAACGAGCTCGCGCAGTCGGTCGGGCTGACGGTGCCGCATGAGCCGTCGCCCACGCGGGCAGGGGGCGGTGGAGGCGGCGGTAGTGGCGCAGAGCGCTATCCGGGCGTCGACGCGAAGACGGCCACGGCCCTCTCCGATCTGATGCAGACGGCGTGCGATTACTACCGACGCGCGCTTCGCGGTGCGCCGCAGGCGATCGAGTATCTGAAGCAGCGCGGGCTGACGGGCGAAATCGCTGCGCGGTTCGGCCTCGGCTTTGCACCCGACGGGTGGCAGAACCTCGAATCCGCGTTCGCCGACTATCGCAGCGACGCCCTTGTCGAGGCGGGGCTCGTCATCGTCAGTGAAAAGCTCGACGCTCAGGGGCAGCCGCGACGTTACGACCGGTTCCGCGACCGAATCATGTTCCCGATCCGAAATGTGAAGGGGCAGGTGATCGGT
>CBJMQH010000307.1:0-6703 GCA_966431825.1 uncultured Trinickia sp. | reverse complement strand
GAGCATGGGCATGCTGATGGACGGCAACCCGACCGTGCTGATCGGCGGGGCTCCGATGCCCGATTCGCAGATGATGTGGCAGGGGGCGAAGCACGGTCTTGGCAAGAAGGTCCGCCCGAAGCGGTCGAAACAGGCGCAAAGACTGGACTCTGAGTGCCGGGGCGAACCGATCGATCCGGTTACGGGAAACGTGCTAAACAACTTTACGGACTACGAAACCAGTGAGGTCGTGCCATTCAGATGGGGCCGTCATTACAGCAGCGAGTGGCACGAGCGCAATGGCGTGCTGGGATTCGGCTTCCGGCATGCGTGGCAGCATGAGCTGCAGTTGCTGCGCACGCGCGCCATATACACCGATCCGCGCGGAACGGAATACACCTTCAGCAGACAGGTCGATGGGACGTACCGAGGCTGCTGTCAGGGCTACGAGATCAAGCAGCTCGATGGCCAGCGCTTCGTCGTCCGGCATGCTGTAGAGGGTGACCTGGAGTTCGAGCGATTCCCCGAAAAGGACCGGTCCGCCCGCTGCGTGGGTCATGTTCGCGATGGGACGTGTAGCGCACTGCACTGGAATTCATTGGGGCGCATCGGGAAGATCACGCAAGCGGACGCGAGGGGCAATATCCGGCGCGTTGTTGCGTTCGGATATGACCGGTTTGGACGGATCATCGAAGTCTCGCTGACGGGCGTCGATGGACAAATCAACCGAATTGCCCGGTACGGATACGACGCGAACGGCTGTCTTGCCAGTCATCACAATGCGCTCGATTCGGTCTCGGCTTGCGAATATGAATCACAGCGCCGAATCGTGCGCCTTACCGATGCTAACGGGTACGCGTTCTTTTATCGCTACGACCGTGAAGGCCGCTGCGTGGAGAGCACCGGGCAGGACGGGATGTGGCATGTCCGCTTCGAGTACCTGCCAGGGCGCACCATTACTACCGAGGCGGATGGCGGCAAGTGGACGGTCCTGTTTAACGACGTAGGGACGATTACCCGCGTTGTCGACCCGTATGGGGGGGCGGCCGAGTACGTGATCGCTCCGTCGGGACGCATCGTTGAGGAAATCGACTCGGGAGGGCGAGCGTTGCGATGGCTTTATGACTCGCGGGACAGGAACTTCGGTCGCCTTGATCGATTTGGCAATCTCTGGCCGGGCAAAGACGATCTGCCGAACCTGCCCAACCCGCTGGCGCACAGCGTGCCAAACTCGATGCTTGGCTTGATGTGGGGAGACGCCAACGACGCCGACCTTGCCGACGGGGTGCTGCTGCCGCAGGCAATTGATCAGTGGACATGGGGCGCTGCTATTGCGGCCGGCCGATGCCCCGATGAACAGCGACAACAACGCGACGCTGCCGGCAGGGTAATCCGGCGCACCGATATCAGCGGGCACACCGAGCGCTTCGAATACGATGGCGAAGACAACCTGCTGCGGTGGTTCGATCAGGATGGTGCTGCGACTCGCTATACGCGATGTTCATGGAATCTGCTGGCCAGCGAAGAGAATGAGCGCGGCGAGACGATTCACTATCGTTATACACCTCGCCGGAACATTGCGTCGATTATCGATGCGAACGGTAACCAAACCGCTTACGGCTACGACCTGAAGAACCGGCTGACGAGTGTGATGCGGCATGGCCGGTTGCGCGAGACCTATTGCTATGACGTCGGCGACCGCCTAATCGAGAAGCGCGACGGCGCGGGCAACTGGCTACTGAAATTCGAAATTGGTAACAACGGCCTGCCGCGCGAGCGGACCCTGGCGTCGGGCAGCAGGCATGTGTACGAATATGACCGCTTCGGCCATCACACGAAAGCCTCGACTGACACGCACGAGATTACGCGAACGTTCGACGTGCTCGGACGGCCCACATCGGACAAGCGCGATGGCGTGGGCGTCGAACATGAATACGACGGGCGCCGGCTGCGGCGAACAACGTACTTCGAGCGATTCGAGGTCGTGTACACGCCAACCGCACACAGCGGAACGTTGATTCGGACTCCTGGCGGCGGCACTCATTGCGTGCAACGTGGCAATGACGGCCGCGTGCTGCTGCAGTTGAGCAACGGTACGCAGGTTTGCTATACGTTCGACAACAAAGGGCGTTGCACGGAACGCGTCGTCTGGCGTACCGGTTCACCCGTGGCATCTCGTCGAACCGCGTATGAGTACAGCGGGGCGGGGGAACTGCGCCGAGTGAGCGATAGTGCGAAGGGCGACACGCGCTACCAGTATGATGGCGCGCATCGACTGGTCGGCGAGATATGTGCCGGTTGGCAAACTCGCCGCTACGAGTACGACCCGGCCGGGAATCTGCTGTCGATGCCGACCTGCCCGAGGATGCACTACGCAGATGGCAACCGGTTATCGACGGCGTCTCGCGGCCAGTTCAGGTATAACGAGCGCAACCACCTGTGCGAAGAAATTGCGCGCGACGGTCGGCGCACGACGTATCGTTACGACAGCATGGACCTCCTTGTCGGCGTCGAGTGGTCCGATCGATCCGACGCGTGGACGGCAGAATACGACGGCCTGTGCCGCCAGATAATCGCGACAACGGGGGATCGCTCAACGGCGTACTACTGGAGCGAAGACCGGCTTGCTGCGCAAATCGAACCCGGCGGCAAGCTGCGAATCTTCGTTTATGTCGACGAGACATCGCTGGTGCCATTCATGTTCATCGACTATCCAGGCATTGATGCGCCGGCGGCTTCGGGAAACGAGTACTTCGTGCTCTGCAACCAGGTCGGCATGCCCGAGCGGATCGAAAATGGCAGCGGCGATGCGGTATGGCTCGCGAAGGAGATCGATCCGTACGGGGCCATTGAAGTCGCCGAGGGAAATTTGGTGGAGTACGATTTGCGTTGGCCGGGACATTGGGTGCAGCGCGAAACCGGCTTGCACGTCAACCGATTCCGGTCATACAGCCCGATGTTGGGCCGATATCTCCAGTCGGATCCGCTTGGACTTGCAGGGGGGATCAACCTTTACGCGTACTCTGCCAATCCGGTCGCGGCGGTGGATGTGCTGGGGCTGAAGTCGCATGACAAGGGTGACGAGGCATCCGGGCCTGCGTCGGAGCAGGCGACGGTCGCCGGCGAACCGATGGAACGCAAGCCCACTCTTCCCCGCCCCGAGGTTAGGCAAAGCGTCCAAGGGTGGCGTGCCGTCGAAGGTCGCCCAATCAAACCTAAAATCGCTACTGCCACGCAATACAAGTGGGTGAATCCCCGGATCGCCAAAGGTAACTTCATCGAGGCGGAACTTGATGCGAACGGGGCGCTAAAGGTCACCGTGAAATCGCGCGGGCAGTTTCCTGTGCGAGTTAGTGGCTCCCAGTTGCTCGGTGATGTCTTCGACTACTTCGGTGCCGACAATATCCGCGAGTTCCATGCGTTATGGGTGAACGACAGTACGTTCAGGTCCAACTTCGAGGAGTACATGCAGAACCTCCGACGACCCATGAAACCGGAGGATGCGGCCTGGAACACGTGGATCGGTCGAGAGTTGAAAACACGCGGGTTCACGAGCGTCGAAGTTCCGCCGCACGATAAGAACAACCCTGTTAAGGTCACGCCCGTCTTCAGAAAGTGAGCGAACGATGGCATCCGGTCCCAAAGTGAGATTTAAGTCGGGCTTTATCGATGGAAAGTGGGGTATAGCGGACACCGCGGGCTTCCGTTTCACCGAGTTCCATAGGTATGTGCCCTCTGCGTTCCCGTTCAGCGTGTGCAGGATTGACGGGCGGCAGGTCGCCGTGTTCATCGAGGTGGAAGTGCCGGCAGAGGTCCGCCCCGATCTCGCGTTGCGCAAGCCTGACTGGCTGGACGCGATCGTGTACGCAAGAGTGCTTTCAGACCCATATGCCGAGGTCGCGGTCATCGAAGCGCATGCCCAGAATTCTGGCAACGCAGGTCTGCAAATGTGCGCATTCGCCACCGCATGCACTGCCTTCGACCTGGGTTTATTCAAGGTCGAGCCTAGAAGTTATTTGGTCCGGTTGGACGCACGCACTGCAGTTCGCGTCAGCATACAGTTCGACGACGACACGGAGTCGTGGTTCGGCGAGTCGACAGTGGACTTCGACGATACCCGATGAAGTGCAGTACTCTGTGCGCGCCAACATCGTCGAGTCTTATGTCGCGATTCGATGCTCATAGTAAGTCCGGCCGCTCGCGTGAGAGTCGGAAGGCTACAAATCGAGCACCAGAACCGGCGTGAGCGACCGCGAACAGCAAGGCAGAAATTGATCGCCCGCCGCCTTCTCCTCGTCGGTCAGATAAGCGTCGCGATGATCGGGGCAGCCTTCGAGCACACGCGTGAGACAAGTTCCGCAAACGCCTTGCTCGCACGAAGTCATCACATCGACGCCGTGCGCCGCCAACGCAGCGATGACGGTCGAGTTGGCGGGTACGTCGATCACCGCCCCGCTGCTCGCGATCTGCACTTTGAATGCCGCATCAGTTGACGATTGCTCAATGGCTGCGTTGAAGAATTCGTAGTGCAACCGTGCTTCCGGCCACTTGCGTTCACGAGCCGCGTTCAACACCGCATCCATGAATCCGCGCGGCCCGCAAACATAAAGATGCGAATCGGCGGGCGCTTCGTCGAGTGCTGCATCGAAATCGAACCGTTGTTCCGCCTCGCCGTCGTCAAAATGGAATTGGACCGACGCATTGAACGGTGTACTGCGAAGCAACTCGACGAACGCGGTGCGTGCCGCCGAACGCGTGCAATAGTGCATCGCGAAAGACGCGCCGGTCGACGACAAGTGCTGCGCCATGGCGAGAATCGGCGTGACCCCAATCCCGCCTGCCAGCAGGAGGTGATGGCAGGCTTGCTCCGCGAGTGCGAAATGGTTACGCGGGACGCTGATTTCGATGACGTCGCCTTGCGCGACACGGTCGTGCACGGCTTTCGATCCGCCTCGACCGTTTTCGTCTCTTAGGACTGCGATCTTATAGCGGTGATGACGCGCAGGGTCGTTGCAGAGCGAATATTGCCGGACAAGGCCGCCGGGCAAATGAACGTCGATATGTGCGCCAGCGCTGAAGGGGGGCAACGGCGTGCCGTCCAGACTTTCGAATTCGAATGCGCAGATGTCCTGCGCGACCTGTTCCTTGCGCACAACACGCACTTTCAGTCGCAACGGGTTCACGATGCGGCTCCCGCTTGCCGGATCGGAACCTCTGCGCGCTGGGCTGCGGCCTCTTGCTCTTGCATGATCAATCGATCGATTACCTTGCGAGAGAACACCCCCCCGGCATCGATATTCAGTTTGAGCAGCGATCGTTCGGGCCACGCTTCGAGGTTGCGCTGTTGGCGCTCGAGCATTTCCAGGTCCTCAGAGAAAATCTTGCCCTGACCTTCGCGGATCTGCGCCGTCAGCTCGGCATTGTCCGGCCGGAAGTTGCGGGCCATCCCCCAGAAGTACCAAATCGACGTTTCGGTCTCCGGCGTAATGAAGTCGACGACGATCGACGAGACCTTGTGCGCCGCCGGCGCGTCATATCCACCATGCCCCGCATGCGCCACGCCGACTTCGATCATCACATGGCTCGGCGGCGTAAAGCGGCAGATCTGCCACCGGTCGACCGGCACGTCGTCCGCCAGACCATTGCCGCGCAGTGCCGCCTTCCAAAAGGGCGGCGCGCTCACGTTGTTCATGAAGCGGCTGGTCACCACTTCGTTGCCTTGGCTCGTGGTTTTAGGGGGGGCTTCGTCGATTTCCTTTTGCCCGATGCTCGACGCATGTACGTAGGTCTCATGCGTGAGGTCCATCAGGTTGTCGATCATGAGCCGGTAGTCGCAGCGGATATGGTAAAGACCACCACCGTATGCCCACGCCGGATCGTCCGCCCAATGTAGGGGATGGAGTGCCGACGGATCGGCCTCCGATGCGTCCCCCGGCCACACCCAGATGAAGCCGTACCTCTCGATCGCGGCATAACGCCGTATCGCAGGGAAGCCGTTGACGCGCTGCCCCGGCATGGCCACCGTCTTGCCGTCGCAACCCATCCGCAGTCCGTGATAACCGCACACCAGTTGCCCATCGCACACGAATCCGAGCGACAGCGGCGCTCCGCGGTGCGGGCAGAAGTCTTCGAGCGCTGCGACTTCGCCGTTTCCAGTGCGGTAAATCACCATCGATTCGCCGCATATCTTTCTGCCCAACGGCTTCCCGTCGATCTCGTCGGGCGTGCATGCCACATACCACGCGTTTTTGATGAACACGTCATCGTCTCCTGAGTGCGTGTTGCTGTGCTGTCATCGAATCGGCCGTACAAACAAGCAACGGGCCGGCTACGCCTATCTATGAATTCAGTGTACTGAATGAGATTCAGTGTACTCACTGATGGTGCCGGGGACAAGCCGGCGGCTATACTGGTTTTCCCGAAAAACGCCCGATTGGGTGCGGCGGCCCTATGCCATGCCGCGGCCATCCCGGCAGCCCGTTCACATGCCTTGATGAAAAAAAACGAAGCAGACGGGGCGGCGACTAGCGCGCCTGACTTGTACGAAGACCCCGGCCATCTGATCCGCCGCGCCCATCAGATCGCGGTCGCCCGTTTCCACGAAGCACTCGGGCGCGAAGTGACGCCTGTGCAGTACGCCGTGCTGCGCATGCTGTACGAGTGCCCCGGGCTCGACCAAGTGACGTTGGCGCAGCGCGTGGCGCTCGACACTTCGACGACGGCC
>CBJMQH010000306.1:0-6716 GCA_966431825.1 uncultured Trinickia sp. | reverse complement strand
GAGGCTGCGATCCTACTGGCTCTGGTAATAAAAAGCGCCCGCGCTCGAAATGGGTGCATGGACTATGGAATCGATTAAGGCGAGGTCATATGGGCTTCCATTTGTATTGGCGGCCGCAATGATTTTGGCGCCAAGTTTTTTGGAAATTTCGACTTTTGTGCAGGAGGCGAGCTTTTCATTTCAATCGATAATCTCGATGCTCCTTGTGTGTGGTGCACCCGTTATTTTTGGTTGCTCCTTGATTGTGATGTTTAGAATTTCGCAATCGATAGTGCTGACGGAGGATGGGGTCGAGTCTTTGCGTTGGAGGTGGCCGACCGTCTCGCGATTTTTTCCGGTGCTGGAGAGGAAGTTTTTCAGTTGGAAACAGATGAGGCGGTGGGCAGTGAAAAATGATGGAATGATCTATTTATATTTCGATGGATGTAAAATTTCGATAAATACTTTCTATTTCAAGGATCGAGAGGGTGTCGTGCAGCTCATCAATTCCGCGACCGCACCGGGGGGCGCTGACTCCGCGTGATTCGAAGATACGGAATCGGGGTTGTACTATAACCGACATCGATACTACGATCCACAGGCAGGGCGCTACGTGAACCAGGATCCGATCGGGCTCGTGGCGGGGGCAAACAAGTATGCCTACGCGGATAGCCGACCGACCTCCGCCGTCGATCCGCTCGGGCTCGCAACTATTGCTGGCGGGGCAGAACTCGGAGCTGCAGCTGGAACGGCAGTGTTCCCCGGAATCGGCACGCTTATTGGCGGGGTGCTTGGAGCCGCGGCAGGTCTCGGGGCCATGGTGTGGATAGCAAGTGCGGCGTCCGGTTCGGGTGCGCAAGGTGACGCGCAGGCGCGGCAATCAGAATATTCCAAGGCGAAACGATTTTGTGATACACCTCCGCCCCCTGGCGGGAGCGATTGTTCAACGTTGTCTCGTCAGATCGATCATGCAGAGCAGTGCATTGATCTATACGAAGCATGGGACGAAAAATGGTTGCCAGGGCGGCATGACGAAAAGATTGCGGGATGGAAGAATCGTCTTCAGAATTTGAAGGATGAGCATAATAGGAAATGCGCACAATGTCCTCAAAAGACCGGTTGAAATCAGTCTTCGAAAAATACAAGGGTCACCCTGAATTTTTGGGTCTCGAAATATCTGATCCGAATCAACGGGGGGCGGTGGATGACACTCTCTTGCATCTCGCCGCTCGTCTTGGCGCTGTCGACGATATGAAAATTTTGGTCGATGCTGGAGCCGATGTGAATGCAGCGGGAGATTTGGGCAATACGCCGCTGCATCAGGCTGCAATGATGGGGCAGGCTGAAGCTGTGAAATTTCTTTTGAAGATTGGTGCTGCAAGAGGCGTGCGGAATGAGTTCGAACAGACTCCGTTAGATGTTGCTCGATTAGGCGAGCAGATCGAGATAGTTCGCCTTTTTGAAAAGGGGGGCGTGCGGTAGGCGGTTGTGAATCAGGGCGAAGGTATTATTCTTGAGAATAAAGGTTCCCGGGCGCTATCGCGGGTATCGTGCCGAGTGCGTTTGTCCGAAGGCGAAGTGGTTTGAACGAAAAGGCTGAATGAGCGCTATCAAACCGTCCAGGCTCACCGTTTTCATCTTCGGGGTGATTGGTTTGATCATTTGCTTTCCGGGTGCTCTTACTGTCGCTCGTGGACAGTTGGATGGTGTCGTGTCCTTGCTGGCGGGAGCTTTCGTTGCGATTGGGCCTATCGCACGATTCCGCGTCTTGTGGGACGCGGACACACTCATCTATCGTGGGTTGCTTCGCACCGATATAGTGCGCTTTTCGGAGTTGAAGAAGTTCGATGTTTCCGGCCCAGATCCGGGGAATAGGTTGGGACCCACATTAGGTCTTCGCATATTTACGAAGTCGTCGGAAAGACCCGTGATGACTGTCAACATCAAACCGTTCTCGCGTAGGGACGTTGCGACGCTCGTTGCAATGTTAAACGAGGCATTGCTCCACGAGGGTTCTGAACGTCGTCGCTAGCAAAATGGCACATTGGGGCGCTGCCATTTTTGGTGAGGCTGCTCAGTGCGGCCGAATGGGTAGCTATTGTCGGGAAAGGTTGCTGTTATGAGAGCGATTGTTCGCAAAGGGGACTCCACCGATCACGGTGGAACGGTACTCGAAGGCTTCGACAACGCGAGCTTGGAAGGCCGGCCGGCATCCGGTGTCGGCCATAAGGTGTCCTGTACAAAATGTGGTGGCACCTTCGCTATCGTCCAAGGCTCGAGCCAGTACGCGATAGATGGCCGAGGTGTGGCTCTTGATGGCATGAAGACGTCTTGTGGGGCATCGCTGATTGCGAGCCAACAAGGATTTCTCGCGAACGAATGAATAGGTTCGCCGTCGACGGTTCGGGGCCGCTGTTTCCGCAGGGGCATGAGGGCCGCACACTGTTTGCCGCTCTAGCCGGGGTAGTTGACGTCGCGATTATTGGCCGGAAACGGACCGCTCGTTGAACGGAAGGAAACGCATTGACGATGCAAGTACACGAGAACAACAAGCCGCGGTACGCCTATCGTGAGGGCGCACTGATCAGCATCGAAGCCGGCCCCGACTACAGTAGCGAAGCGATGTTCGTCGATGCCGTGACCGGCTCCTTGACGCTCGCTGGCAAACCCATCCGCGTTACCGGATTTGTGCCCGGGGTGACGATGCGGGTCAGCATGCGCATCCCCTTGCCCTTCCCCAGTTCCGATGCGGCGCAACGTTACGCGTGCCAAATCTGGGACCAGATCAGTCCGAAGCTGGCGGGCTGGCTTTCCCGGCCTCAGTTGGGGGCCGCAAAGTTGAGCGGTGGCCCCGGGCTCGAGATCGAGTTCGGTCGCGACGGCCGAGACATGATCGGACCGGGAACCATGCAGATCAGTGTCGAGCATAGCGATGCGGCCAAAACTGCCTATACAAGTCGACGTGCGCGGCAGCCCTTCATTACGCGCTCTTTGAATCCCGGCACCGATCTCACGCAGGCACAGCTGGACGAGATCCGCCGCCTGTTCGGCATCGCGGTGAAAAAAACGGAGCGCGCCTGGGATGCACTTTACGACCGGCTACCGGTACCCGTCCGCTATCGCGCTGCGGGCGCTATCGATGCGTGGTCCGAATTTAGAAAGGCGGCGGGTCGCGCCGGGGCTGAGGCGGACAGCCTGTTCAGCGATGTGCCGCTCGCGTCGCTGCTGAGAATATTTCCCGAGCTGGTCGAGTGTCTGGCCCAGCGCAGGCTCGAACAAATGGTCGGGCCGATGGAAGCCTCGATGGCGCTGCAAAGCCTTATCTGGCAGGTCTTCGCTGCGCGGCAAGGAGCCCTCTATGAGCCGACGCCCGCACTCCATCAGCTATTGGACGCGTCTTACATTGCCGACGACGTGCCGGTGGGTATGATCAACTTGCCAGCCGATGCCATGTGCATCATCCCCGATCCATCGTGGTGGGAGAAGGGAGCGTGCGCGATCGCGTTGTTCAAGCAGAGCGCCGAGCGTGACGGAAAGCTGTGCCCGATGATCAGTTGCGTCACGATCTCGCGTCGGAAGCGGCCTGATGTCGGCGTTCGGACGATGGTGTTCGATCTGCGGTTGGACGCCCCCGAGAAGACTATCCTCCAAGATTTGGAGGACGCCTGCGCCGTGGCGCGTGGCGAAGGAGAGGACGCCGAAGAGAGCCGCGAGCACTGGCGTTCCATGCTCGACTATGTCGTCAAGATGCTGCTGTATCTCTCGGTACGCGACGCGCATGTGGTGCATGACCGCGCGTACACGAATGCGCCGAGAGACTTGAGCGGGCTTGGCCGGCGCAAGCGGGAGGAACGACTCGCCGAAATCGAGCAGCTTTACGACAGGCATATCGTCGGGCCGGCGATCCTGGATGCCGAGGCCGTGAGTTCGCTCCCGTCCGACGGCGATCACCACGAAGTCCGAGGGCACTGGCGTCGACCGCATTTCAGAATGCAACCTCATGGGCCGAATTCGTCGTTGCGCAAGCTCGCGTTCATCGGGCCGACGATTGTGAGGCCGGATCGGTTGGGGCTGTAACCTGCGTGCCTCGCGGCACCCTCCGTCACCGCCGCGGCACCCACGGATAAAGGTGAGTGATCTTCACCGCACCGGCGTTGCCCTCCTGACTCCAGTCCAGCGTATAGCTGCTCGCCACGGCGTTCGGATGCTCGACCTGGCCACCGCGGCCTGTGCGCACGCCGTGACCGACGACGCCATCGTGCTGAACCAGCCATTCGGCACGTGCCCCAAGGTAGCCGAGCCGCTCGACATCGGCCGGCGTCGCGGCCGAGACGAGCGCCGGGTGACGCTTGAGCGCATCGTCGAGCGCGTCGGCCATCGAGCGCAGCAGGTCCGCGCGGCTCCGATACGTGGCCGTCCGGGAAACCGAGCCCAGGCGTTCGCGCATCTGGTCGCTCGTCTGCCCGAGGTGACGATCGATCACGCGCGTAAGCGCCTCCGACGAGATCGCGCGCGCAATCGCGGGCTCCTGGCGCACCGCATGCCAAGCGTTGTTGACCGCCGTGCGCGCCTGTGCGACTTCGTCGACATGACGTTCGCGAACCTGTGCCTGTTCGCGCGCCGCCTCACGAAACGCCCCGCGCCGTGCTTCGAGCTGCTCGTCGATCGCGGCGATCTGCGTGTCGATGCGGTCGCGTTTGGCACTGTGCGTCGCGTATTGCTCCGTGTACGCCCCGTGTTGCTCGACCGTCTCTTGCTGCGCCTGCAACGCGTCCTCGAGCTTCACGTGGGCGCGCTGGAGCGCAAGATCCAATGCGTCGAGCCTTTCGGCACGCCCTGCCGTGAAGCTCGAAAGGTTGGCCGCCCGGGCTTCCTGCAGCGCTTTCAGTTCGCTGCGCGCCCCATCGATCGCCGTCTGCGCTTCGGCCTTTTGCCCCTGCGCGGCCGCGATGCGCGCCTCGATCAGCGGCACGGACTCGCCGGCACGCAACGCGTTTTTCTCGGCTTCGTCGACGGCGAGCATGGCGCCGTAACGCTTCGTCTTGGCGGCGATCGCGTCGGCCAGCCAGCCCGGGTTCGCGCTCAGCCCGCGGTAAAGCGCCTCGATCCCCACATGCACGGCGTTGTTGCCCATGCCCCATTGCCGTTCCTGCTGCGCGCCTTGATGGCTTTCGCGCAGCATACCGATGATGTCGTTCGCCGGGCGAGCGTGCGGCGACGTCGTGAAGCGTGCGACAAGCCGGCTGCGCAGCGAACTTTGGGCGGTGCCCGCCTGGGACGTGCCCGGCGCCTCGCCGCGCAGTGCCTGCGACGCGGCATCGACCGCTTGACGCGCCACCACCTCCTCGATCCTTCGATATTGTTCGGTCGAGACCAGCGACGCACAGAGGTTCATCACACGGTCGAGCGCCACCACCGGGTCCTGCTCGATGAGCCGCAGTTCGTACGGCTGTCCGGGTCTTGGCCGCGCAAAGAGCTGCCCCAGATCGCGATCGATCCGCTCTTCTTGGGTCATCCCCCCACGCGCGCCGCGACGGGACGATTGCGCAGGCGGCAGAGCCGCATACAGCGTCGAGCGCAGCCAGTCGACAGCATCCTCGGTCGATCGCTGCGGGTTCGACATCGACGTGAGCCGGTCGCGGATCTCCTGCCGCCGCAGAGCGGGCTTCGGCGCCTCCCGGGCCGCCTGAAGCTCCTTCGCATCGCCCGCCAGCTGCTTGTCCGCCTCGGCGATACGTTGTTTCGCTGCCTCGATCGTGCCTTCGAGCCCAGAGATCTTCTCCGCATGCTCGTCGTGGGCGTCGGCCGCGAGCAGTTGCGTGCGTTGCGCGGACAGCCGCTCGATTTCGTCTTCCGTCTTCCTGAGCCCGCGCTCGATCGATTCGATCGCCCCATGCAGCGCATCGAGCTTGTCGCGCACCGCGGCGGCCTGACCGCTCACCTGCTCGCGCTTCGCGCCGAGCGTGCGGCGCTGAGCTGTCAGTTCGGCGTCCGAAGCTTGCGCGCCGCGGTTCGCGCGCGCGGCGTCGGCCTGACCGCGACCGGCGGCGCGCGCCTGCCTTCCGACCCGCGAAAGATGCCCTTCGAGCGCGCCCATCTCGACCGACGCGTGCCGCAGCGCATGCGCCGCGGCCTGCAACGTCTGAAGCGCGCTCTCTCCCCCGACTGCACCCGCGCCGCCGAACCGCAACGGCTCGGCGCGCGTGACGGACGAAGCGCAAGCCGCATCGGCAGCCGAGCCCTCTTCCGAATGCGCTTCGTGCGCTTGCCTGAATGCAACCCCGCTCGTACCCGTCATCGTCGACTACTCCACATTGTTCTTCGCGAACTGCTCGTAGGCGCGCCTGACCGACACCACGTAAGCCTGCGTCTCCGCAAACGGTGGAATCCGACCGCCAAAACGCATCACCGCCCCCTCGCCCGCGTTGTACGCGGCAATCACGCGATCGAGTTCGCGCGGGAACAGCGTCTTCAGGTAGCTCAGGTAGCGCGCACCGACCCGCAGGTTCACCTGAGGATCGAACAGCGCGCCCGTTCCACCTTGCAGCCCGAACCGCCTTGCAGTCGCCGGCATCAACTGCATCAGGCCGACCGCCCCCTTCGGCGAAACGGCCGAGGGATTGAAACCCGACTCCACGCTGACGATCGCCATCAACAGCCCGGGGTCTTCGCCGAACTCGCTCGCCACCTTGCGGATCATCGGCGCGACGCTCTGCAGCAACGCCGAGCGCCGCACG
>CBJMQH010000305.1:0-6894 GCA_966431825.1 uncultured Trinickia sp. | reverse complement strand
GACGCTTTACACGTCAATATTCCCCGCCCGCAACGCGTTGGACTCGATAAACGCGCGCCGAGGCTCAACCTCATCGCCCATCAGCGTCGTAAAGATCCCGTCGGCGGCAATCGCGTCCTCGATCTGCACGCGCAGCAACCGTCGCACGTTCGGATCCATCGTCGTTTCCCACAGCTGTCCGGGGTTCATCTCGCCGAGCCCCTTATACCGCTGCTTCGACACATTGCGCTCGGCATCGGCAATCAACCACCGCATTGCATTCTTGAAGTCATTGACGGCCATGCTGCGCTCACCGCGCTTGATCACAGCGCCGTTCCCGATCAACCCCTTGAACGTGTTCGCGGTGTTCAGCAGCTGCTGATAGTCGGCAGTCAGCAAGAACTCCTCATCGATGACCGAGACCTTCACATTGCCATGATGGCGCCGCTCCACACGCAGCGAGCGCAATTCGCGCACGGCGTCGTACATCGCGAACACGCTGACCTCGGGCTTGAGCGGATCGTTACGCAATGCCGCTTGGAGCGCCTGAGCCGAAGCCGTGGCCGAAGCCTCGCTCGTCAGATCGATCGACACCCCATCCATCACCGCTTCAAGCGCGCCAGCGTCATACAACCGGCTCAACCGCTCAACCACCGCCTGCGCCAACAAATACGACCGCGCGAGCTCGCCGAGCGCATCGCCGGCGATCGGCGCAGCGCCTTCGCTCGCCACAAGCTCCGACCCCTGCAACGCCAGCCGCAGCATGTGCGCGTTCAATTCCGCGGAGTCCTTCAAATACCGCTCGTCCTTCCCGGCCTTGACCTTATAAAGCGGCGGCTGCGCGATATAGATGTACCCGCGCTCGATCATCTCGGGCATCTGACGATAGAAGAACGTCAGCAGCAGCGTACGAATGTGCGCGCCGTCCACGTCCGCGTCGGTCATGATGATGATGCGGTGATAGCGCAGCTTGTCGAGGTTGTAATCCTCTTTCCCGATCCCGCACCCGAGGGCCGTGATCAACGTCACGATCTGCTCCGACGACAGCAGCTTGTCGTAACGCGCCTTCTCCACGTTCAGCACCTTGCCGCGCAGCGGCAGAATCGCCTGGAACTTGCGGTCACGCCCCTGCTTCGCCGACCCGCCCGCCGAGTCACCCTCGACGATGTAGATCTCCGACTTCGCCGGATCCTTCTCCTGACAATCCGCCAGCTTGCCGGGCAAACCGACGCCATCGAGCACGCCCTTGCGTCGTGTCATCTCGCGCGCCTTGCGCGCCGCGTCGCGCGCTCGCGCCGCATCGACGATCTTGCCGCAAATGATCTTCGCGTCGTTCGGCGTCTCGAGCAAAAACTCTTCCAGCGCCTTCGCCACCACTTCCTCAACCGGCGCACGCACTTCCGACGAAACGAGCTTGTCCTTCGTCTGCGAACTGAACTTCGGCTCCGGCACCTTCACCGACAACACGCACGACAACCCCTCGCGCATATCGTCACCCGAAGTCTCGACCTTCGCCTTCTTCGCAATCTCGTGATCGCCGATGTACTTGTTGATCACGCGCGTCATCGCCGCACGCAACCCGGTCAAGTGCGTACCGCCGTCACGTTGCGGAATATTGTTCGTGAAACACAGCACGTTCTCGTTGTAGCTGTCGTTCCACTGCATCGCCACTTCCACGCCCACGCCTTCCTTCTCGCCAATGACGTGGAAAATCGTCGGATGCAGCACCGTCTTCGTCTTGTTGATGTACTCGACAAAGCCCTTCACGCCACCCACGAACGCGAAATCGTCTTCCTTGCCCGAACGCTGATCCGTCAACCGGATCCGCACACCGTTATTGAGGAACGAAAGCTCGCGAATACGCTTCGCCAGAATGTCGTAGTGATACTCGACCTGGCCGAAAATCGACACGTCGGCCAGAAAGTGCACTTCCGTGCCGCGGTTCTCGGTCTCACCCAAGTACTGCATCGGCGACACGCGCTCACCGTCGACCTCTTCGATCACCCGGTTCTGCGCCACGCCACGGTGGAACTCCATGAAATGCTTCTTGCCGTCGCGGCGCACCGTCAGGCGCAGCCAGCTCGACAGCGCATTCACGCACGACACGCCCACCCCGTGCAGCCCGCCCGACACCTTGTAGCTGTTCTGGTCGAACTTGCCGCCCGCGTGCAGTTCCGTCATCACGATCTCGGCCGCGCTGCGCTTCGGATCATGCTTGTCGTCGCGCTTGATGCCCGTCGGAATACCACGGCCGTTGTCCGTCACCGAAATCGAATTGTCGGCGTGGATGATCACGTGAATGTCGTTGCAGTGCCCAGCCAACGCTTCGTCGATCGAGTTGTCGAGCACTTCGAATACGAGGTGGTGCAGACCGGTGCCGTCCGACGTGTCGCCGATGTACATCCCAGGGCGCTTGCGCACCGCCTCCAGCCCCTCGAGGATCTGGATCGACGAGGCGCCGTAGCTGTTGTCGGGTTGCGTATTCTGCTGTTCACTCATGGATATGTTCCGGTTCTGCTTTTGCTGCTGGTTGCCCGCTTGCCGAAAGCCGGCGTGTCGCCTCGTAGATGAGGCCAAACCGGCGTTTTTCACCCCGCTTCGCGAGGTGTCGCGTCACTATGGCGCGAGTATTCGGGGCACGCTCAGAAACGCCAAAGGGGCGCTGCGCCCCTTATCGGTCCTCTTCTTTGGCGTGGATCAGATGCGCATCGGCATCACCACGTACTTGAAGTCGTCATTCTCGGGAATCGTGATCAACGCGCTCGAGCTCGCATCGCCCACGCTCACCTGCAACATATCGACCTTCAGGTTCGCCAGCACGTCGAGCAAATACGTGACGTTGAACCCCATGTCGATCGTGTCGCCCTGATAAGCGATTTCGAGTTCTTCCTGCGCCTCTTCCTGGTCCGCATTCGTGGACATGATCTTCAGCTGACCGGGCTCGATCACGCACCGCACGCCCTTGAACTTGTCCGAAGTCAGAATCGCCGCACGCTGCAGCGAACGCTGCAGCTCGTCGCGACCGATCACGAACGTGTTCTTGTGGGCCTTCGGAATCACACGCTGGAAGTCGGGGAACTTGCCCTCGACCAGCTTCGACACCAACTCCACCTGACCGAACGTGAACTTCACCTGCGTCGAAGCAATATCGATCTTCAGCGTGTCGTCGATGTCCTCGAGCAGCCGCTGCAGTTCGAGAATCGTCTTGCGCGGCACGATCACTTCCTGGCGCGGGAACTCACCGTCGATCTTCATCGACGAGAACGCCAGACGGTGACCATCCGTTGCCACGGCCATCAGCTGACCGCCGTCCACCACGAGCAACATCCCGTTCAGGTAGTAACGGATGTCCTGCTGCGCCATCGCGAAATGCACCATGCCCAGCAATTGACGGAACGTCTTTTGCGGCACGCTCAAACTGGCGCCGTAATCCTTCGCCTGCGCAACGGTCGGAAATTCATCGGCCGCGAGCGTCTGCAGCGCAAAACGGCTCTTGCCCGATTGCACGGTCAAGCGCTTGTCATTCAGCGTCAGGCTCACCTGGCCGTCGGGCATCGCGCGCAAAATGTCGAGCAGCTTGCGCGCCGCCACCGTGGTCGCGACCGACTCGCCGCCGACACCGAAATCGGCCCGCGTCGTAATCTGCAATTCGAGGTCCGTCGACAGAAACGACACATCGGGGCCGTTCTTGGTGATGAGCAGATTCGCGAGGATCGGCAACGTATGGCGGCGTTCGACGATGCCGCTCACGGTTTGCAGCGGCCTCAAGAGATTGTCTCGTTCGGTCTTGACCAGTTGCATAGGGTTCCTTCGTTGATATGACGGCATAAAGCCGCCTCACCCGGCAGTTTATTCGACGAAGGCGCCGGTGCCCCGCACTTTCCTGCGCTTCTCGCCGCGTCCTGCGCTTTTATGCCACCCATCCGGCACGGGCGGCTAAACCGATATTGTGCCTGAAAATGGGATGGTTCCCGCCAAAAACGGGGGCGATCGAAACCGCCCGTGCCCGTTGTGCTTTCGCCGCAGCCGCCACGCGCTCGAACAAGCGCTTCGCCGCGCGTCAGCCCTTGAGCGTCTGTTCGAGCACGTGCAGCTCATGATTGAGCTGCGCATCCTTGCCGCGCTCGTCCGCAATCTTGCGCACGGCATGCAGCACGGTCGTATGATCGCGGCCGCCGAACAGCTCGCCGATCTCGGGCAAGCTCTTTTGCGTCAATTCCTTCGCCAGATACATCGCGATCTGCCGCGGCCGCGCAATATTCGCCGGCCGCTTCTTCGAATACATGTCGGCGACCTTGATGTTGTAGAAGTCGGCAACGGTCTTCTGAATGTTCTCGACCGAGATCTGCCGGTTCTGCACCGTCAACAGATCCTTCAGCGCTTCCTTCGTCAGCTCGATCGTGATCTCGCGGCCGTGGAACTTCGAGTACGCGAGGATCTTGCGCAGCGCGCCTTCGAGCTCGCGCACGTTCGAGCGCAGATGCTTCGCCACGAAGAACGCGACGTCCTCCGAAAGGCTCACGCCTTCCGACTGCGCCTTGCGCATCAGGATCGCCACGCGCATTTCGAGCTCGGGCGGCTCGATCGCGACGGTCAGCCCCGAATCGAAGCGCGAGATCAAACGATCGTCGATACCCGAGATTTCCTTCGGATACGTATCGCTCGTGATGATCACCTGCGCCTTGTTCGCCACCAAGGCCTCGAACGCGTAGAAAAACTCTTCCTGCGTACGCGACTTTCCCGAAAAGAACTGAATATCGTCGATCAGCAGCAGGTCGAGCGAATGGTAGTAACGCTTGAAGTCGTCAAACGCCTTGCGCTGGTATGCCTTCACCACGTCGGAAACGTACTGCTCCGCGTGAATGTAGCGAATACGCGCGCCGACCTTGTCCTGCAGAAGCTGGTTGCCGATCGCATGGATCAAGTGCGTCTTGCCGAGACCCACACCGCCGTACAGAAACAGCGGGTTGTACGAAATGCCGGGGTTGTCGGCCACCTGGATCGCAGCGGCGCGCGCGAGCTGGTTCGCCTTACCGGTCACGAAGTTCTCGAACGTCAGCACGGGGTTCAGCTTCGAGCGCTCGTACATCGATTCCGATTCGGGCGTGCCCTGCGCGGCAAACGCGCCCGGGCGCCACGTGCGCCGTGCAGCCGCGGCCTCGTGTGCATCGACGCTCGGCAGATCGAGATCGGCCGCGTCGTCGGCCGCCGGGCCCGATGCGACGGCCGCTTTTTGCGCCATCGCAGCCATGGCTGGCGCGCCGGCCGTTGCCGCTGCAACAGCACTCGGGGCAAACGCCGGTTCGACGGGCGCACCGGCGCCCGCAGGCGCGAAGCCGGCCGCGTTCATGGCGGCGGCAGCCGACGCCGGCACGCGCGGCAGCGGCACGGAGCCGCCCGCGCTCGCACCGACATTCACGCTCGCGCGCATGCCGGCCTTCGGGTCGAGAACGAACTGAACTTCGATGGGCGCCTGCCAAAAATCGCGGGCGAGATCCGAGATGCGGCCCGAAAACTGGCTCTTGACCCAATCGAGCTTGAAGCGGTTCGGCGCGGCGATGGACAGCGTGTTCGCGGCAGCATCGAAGGCAACCGGGGCCAACGGTTTGATCCACGTCACGTACTGCTGGGGCGTCAGCTCACGCTCCAGCAGTGCGGAACAGTGTTGCCAGAATTCGTTCATCAAGGTGATTTCTTTTCTGCGCACGAGACCCGCCGCCGCCCCCTTTCGCATGCACCGCGTGCAGCGACACAGGGCCCGGACCGACAAAGCGAGCGCCCCCGAAAGCCTTTCGCCACAACGCATTGCGGCAGGCCGGCGGTTCGGGGCGGCGTGCTGGATTCTTGAGATAAGGCGAGATTCTACCGCCAAACGCGAGCGGCCTGGAAGTTATCCACAGGGCCGGATCGAGCATCGCGTGCCCTCCCGCCACCGTGCCGCGCAAGCCCCCGCGGCTCCCGATCGGGCCCTCGGCGCCGGCCCGCAATCACCCTGTAACGCAGGTAACGTATTGACGACCAAGAGAAAACGGGTTTAAATAGCGGGTTCCCGCGAAAGCGAAACCTATTTCCGGACCTCGTTCGTCGTTACCGGCCACGTGTCGAGTCCTCAACCAGTACCTGCGCAGTTGCTGCGGTTGTACTGACTACAGGGCTTAAGTCGATCACGTGTTGGCTCGATTGCACACGGTCCAATCTCGAGTGAGAACGACATGAAACGTACCTACCAACCTTCCGTGACGCGCCGCAAGCGCACCCATGGCTTCCGCGTGCGCATGAAGACCGCCGGCGGCCGCAAAGTGATCAACGCTCGCCGCGCGAAGGGCCGCAAGCGCCTGGCCATCTAAGGCAAGAGCGGCAAAGTGGTGTGCCAGGCGCTCAGCGCTGGGCCGCTCGCTTCGCTGCTATCGGGCATTCCTGCCGTTGCGAGCGCAAGCCGCTTTCCCCAAGGCCGCGAGGCTTCTCAAAACGGATGAGTTTTCATCCGTTTTTCGTTTGCGCCCATGGCGCCGCTCGGCCCACTTCGTCGTTTACGCGAAACCGACCGGCACCGAGGCGCGGCTCGGTCTCGTGATCGGCAAGAAGTTTGCTCCGCGAGCCGCCACGCGCAACCTCGTCAAGCGCGCGGCGCGCGAGGCGTTCCGGCTGCGTCGGGGCGAGTTCGGCGGCTGGGACATCCTGCTGCGGCTGCATGCGCGCTTCGACAAGGCTGCGCTGCCGAGCGCCACGTCGGTCCCGTTGAGGTCGCTGTGTCGCACGGAGATCGAGGAATTGCTTGGCAAGGTGGCCCGCGAGATCGCCCGGCGCGAAGCGCGGCCGCCCGAGTCCGACACGGGTGAACCGTGACGGCCCGGGGGGACCAGTCCTGCGGGTGGGGTCCACGTTGTGTTGGCGGGGAGTTTTTCGCGGGAGGGG
>CBJMQH010000304.1:0-6905 GCA_966431825.1 uncultured Trinickia sp. | reverse complement strand
CAAGCGTTGCGGACATTCGGTGTCTCCTTCCTCTTTGGTATCAGTCAGATCTACGCTACGGTGGACGGCCTCAGGCGGCGCTCCCGACCTGTTCCAACGTATCGAGTTCAGCGCGTGTCGGCAGCCCTTCCGAATCGCCGATCACCTGGATCGCGAGTGCGCCGATCCGGTTGCCGCGCACGACGGCATCGTGCATGTCGCGCCCTTCGATCAGCGCGCTGATGACGCCCACGGCGAAGCCGTCGCCGGCACCCACCGTGTCCACCACCTCGGCAACGAGTTCGCCGGCGACATAGCCCGAGCGCTCGGGCGTGGCGAAATACGCACCCTGCGCACCGAGCTTCACGACAACGCCCTTCGCGCCCGATGCGAGGTAGGCCTCGGCGATGCCTTCCGGCGTGTCGCGGCCTGTCAGCACCTCGCCTTCAGCGATACCGGGCAGCACCCAGTCGGCCAGCGAGGCCAGCGCGTTGAGCGTCACGATCATCGCTTCGCGCGAAGGCCACAAGGTGGGCCGCAGATTGGGATCGAAGGAAATCGTCCGGCCGGCCGCACGCATCTCGCGCGCGAGATGGAACGCGAGTTCCTGCGAGCTCGCCGAGATCGCGGGCGCCACGCCGGTCAAGTGCAAATGGCGCGCCGAGCGCACGTAGTCGGCCGCGTAATCGGCGATCGAAAGATGGCTCGCCGCCGAGCCCCTGCGGAAATATTCGACAGCCGGATCGCGTCCGTCGAGCTGCCGCGATTTGAGCTGGAAGCCGGTCGGATAACGATTGTCGATGCTGACGTGCCTCGCATCGATGTGCTCGGCCGCAAGCGTATCGAGGACATAGCGGCCGAACGAGTCGTTGCCCACGCGGCTCAGGTAGCCGACCGAGAAACCGAGCCGCGCGAGACCGATCGCCACGTTGAGGTCGGCCCCGGCGATCCGCTTCGTAAAACGGCCGACCTGCGCCAGCGCGCCGGGTTCGTCGGCGACGAATAGCGCCATCGCCTCGCCGTAAGTCAGAACGTCGAGCGAAGCCGGCGCAGCGGCATCTTGAACGGCGGAAAACGAATCGGACGACATGGTGTGCTCCAAAAGTCAGGCTGCTGCGAGCCAGGCGACGCGACGCTTGGCGTCGTCGTCGAGGCGGTTTTCGTCTAACGGGAATTCGATGCCGCGCGGCACGTGGCGCGGCAACAGGGCAAAGACATCGTGCATCAGCGCGTCGCCGTCCTCGGGCGCCACCGGAAACCGACGCGCCCCCGCGCCCCGCACCGCTTTGCAATGGACATACTCGACATGCGATGCGAGCGCACGCGCGGCCTCGCGCGGCGATTCACCAGGCCAGAGCCAGTTGCCGATGTCGAACGTCATGCCCAACACACCGGCGGCGCCTTCGCGTGCGAGCGCATCGAACAGCAGAACGAACTGCTCGATCCGGCCGCCGGCATGAAGCTGGCCGTTTTCCACGACGAGGCGCGCGCGGGCGCCGGCGCTTACGCGCAAGAGCCCTTCACCGTCTGCGCATCCTCGAAAGCCACCCAGTTGCAGCTTCACAAAGCGCGCGCCCAACGCGTCCGCTTGCGAGAAGGCCGCCGCGAGCGCGGGCTCGGCGAGATGGCCGGCGTCATCGTAAAGCGCTTCGGGCACCGAGTACACCGACCAAAGCCCCTGCGTGCGCACCGCCCCACCGAGCGCCGCGAGCGCGTTGGGCGATATTTGCGGCGTTTCGCATAACTCGCGCCGCACTTCAAAGCCGGCAGCGCCCGCTCGCGCGGCTACCGATAACCACGCAGCATGGCCCCGCTGCCTGACCGCATCTGCACCGAAGGCGCTCGACACGATGACGATCTCGCTCATGAACTCAATTCCACCCAGCATAGTTGGCGTTCGACGACATACACGCCTCGCGTGCATCGGATCCGCGATATCCACAAGAAAATGGAACCGGTTCCATCAATCATCCGAAAAAAGCGCATTGCGCGCTGGTTCGAAAAGATGATGCGCGTCGCTGCCTATCGCACGCCATAGAGAAAATCCCTAGCTTCCGCTGGGTGCTGCGCCCGGCGTTGCTTCGAGACAAAGCGCCAGAAACGCCGCTGCAACGCGCGAGGGTGCGCCTTCATGCGGCATCAGGATGGAGAAGCGGCGCGTCAACGGCTGCGGCGCCAACGTGAGCAAGCACAATGCGTCGTCCTCGTGCCGCATCGCCATTGCCGACACGAAGCCGACGCCCATGCCGGCGCGCACGGCCTCTTTCACCCCCTCGACACCCGTGACTTCGAGTGCCACGCGCGTGGCGACCTGCGCATCGGCGAAAGCCTGCTCGACCAGCTGGCGCACGCCCGAACCCTCCTCGCGCACCACGATGGGATAAGCCCCCACATCGGCGAGCGTGGGCGCACGCCGATGCGCCTGCGCATTCACGGCAAGCGCGTGCCCGCGCGGCACGATCGCGACGATTTCGTCTTCCTGCCAAAGGTGGACGCCCGTGCCCTCCGGCAGATCGGCGCCGACCGGGCCTTCGATCATGCCGACATCGAGCGAGCCCAGTGCGCCGACGATGTCGGCCGTGTTCCCCCCAGAGGTCTGGATCGTCACGTCGGGGAAGCGGCGCGCGAACGCGGCGATCAAATAAGGCAGCAGATAGCTCGCGACCGTCGTGCTCGCCCCAATGCGCAACGTCCCGCGCGCAAACCCGCGCAATGCGTCGCGGTAAGCGTGCGCCTGTCGGTAGGTGTCCCGCAACCGCGCAGCGTATTCGACGAGCTGCGCGCCGGTCGGCGTGAGCCGGATCCCGCGGCCCTCGCGGCGATAGAGCGGCTCGCCGAACTCGTCCTGCAGCTGCCGCAATTGGCCCGACACCGCAGGCTGCGACAGATGCAAGGCCTCAGCCGCACGGCTGATGTTCAGGTGCTCGGCAACGGCAGCGAACGTTATCAGTTGATCGGGCGTCATTTGGCGAAAGTATCGGATCAGCCGATATTTTACGTCGCAAATGACGATTTTTCATAACCTTATATCGAATTTAGGATTAGGCCACTCGAACACTTCCTCGCGCATCTCAATTTCTGTTCCGGTGGCGCCCATGTCTCAATCCAATACGCTTCGCGCCGGCCCCCATGCCGGCCCTGCCGCCTCTCGCGGTCTGCTCAACGGCGTCCTTTTCGTCGCCCTGTTCGCCGCGGCGGTCACGCGGCTTGCGGCGCTGCCCGCCGTCGCCGGCTACGGCATCAGCCCCCTCATCGTCGGCATTGCCGCCGGCACGCTCTACGGCAACACGCTGCGCGACGGATTGCCCGCGCCGTGGGCCGCCGGCGTGCAGTTCTCCGCTCGCAATCTGCTGCGCATCGCAGTCGCGTTTTTCGGGCTGCGGGTCAGCCTGCAGGAAATCGCGCAGGTCGGCTTGCCGGGGCTCGCCGAGTCGGTCGTCATCGTCCTCAGCACACTCGGCGTCGGTACGTGGTTTGGAACGCGGGTCATGAAGCTCGACCGCGATACGGCGCTGCTCACCGCAGCCGGCAGTGCGATCTGCGGCGCCGCTGCCGTCCTCGCGTTCGAGTCGACGCTGCGATCGAAGCCCGATAAAAGCGCTGTGGCGGTCGGCAGTGTCGTCTTGTTCGGTACGCTCGCCATGTTCGTTTATCCGTTCGCTTATCGCGCCGGTTGGCTCGGGCTCGATACGCTCGGCGTCGGCCTCTTCTTCGGCGGTACGATCCACGAAGTGGCCCAGGTGGTGGGCGCCGCCAGCAATGTCGGCCCCGACGCTACGCACATCGCCACGATCGTCAAGATGACGCGCGTCATGCTGCTCGTGCCGGTGCTGCTCGGGCTCGGTCTCTGGCGCACGCGCAGTGCCGAACAGCGAGCCGCAGCGTCTCCGGCAGGGGAATCGTCGCATCAGCGCAAGCTCGCCGTTCCCTGGTTCGCGTTCGGCTTTCTCGCGTGCGTCCTCGTAAACTCACTTCATATCGTACCGGTCGGTATCGTGTCTGCCGGCAACGGACTCGACACGTTCGCACTGACGATGGCCATGACCGCGCTCGGCATCGAGACCCGCTTCGCTCATGTGCGGCGGGCCGGTCCGCGCGCACTGGCAACGGGCCTCGTGCTTGCACTGTGGCTCGGTGTCGGCGGCTTCGCCATTACCTGGGGCGTGGAGCGGCTGCTCGGATAACGCGTGCGGCACGGCACGATGCAGCTCCGGGCGAGACAGCCACGCGTGCAGATGGCGCGGCCGCCAAGACGGTGAAAGCCCCCGGCGCAGCACGATGCTGCGCCGCCGATCGCGAAAGGAGGAACGATGGCTTACGAACTCTATTACTGGGACGGGCTGCAAGGCCGCGGAGAATTCGTGCGGCTTGCCCTGGAAGAGGCGCGCGCCCCGTACGTCGATGTCGCGCGAGGCCGCCCCGAAGACGGCCTCGGTACGGCGGCCATGCTGGCGCTGATGGACAGCGCCGAGGAACCCTGGATTCCGTTCGCGCCGCCGTTCCTGAAGGACGGCGACCTCATCGTGTCGCACACGGCGAACATCCTGCACTACCTCGGGCCGAAGCTGAACCTTGCGCCGGCCGGCGACCTGCGCTTCGTCGCCCATGGGCTCCAGCTGACGATTGCCGACATGGTCACGGAAATCCATGACACGCACCACCCCATCGCAAGCGGTATGTACTACGAAGAGCAGAAGGAGCCGGCGAAGGCGCGCGCGCATGACTTCCTCACGAACCGGCTCCCGAAGTTCATGCGTTATTTCGAGCGCGTGCTCGCACAGAACCCGCATGGGGATAGCCAGCTTGTCGGCGATGCCCTCTCTTACGTCGACCTGTCGATCTTTCAACTGATCGAAGGGTTACGCTACGCCTTCCCGCGCGCGACGCGGCGGCTCGCCGCTCACTACCCGCGTCTCGTCGCACTGCACGACGCGGTGGCCGCACGCCCGAACATCGCGGCTTACCTCTCGTCCGAGCGGCGCATTCCGTTCAACGAAACCGGCATTTTCCGCCACTACGCTGCGCTCGACGAGCCGGCCGGATAAGGCGCTCGGGCGTCACCCGCCGCCGCCCCGGGGCCGCGCGCAGGACCGTGCCCCGGGCCACTGCGTCGATGCTATCCTTGCGCTCCATCACAACCGTCGCAACACTCGATACACCCTTCTTTCGTGCTGTCCTTTCTGCTCCGCCTGCGCACGCGCGCCCAGAAGCTGTTCGGTCTGTCGGACGCCCATACGATGCTCGTATGGGCGGTTGTCGTCGGCGTACTCGGCGCATTCGCCACCGTCGCGTTCCGGCACGGCATCGATCTGTTCCAATGGGCCTTCACCGGGACGAGCGGGAGCTTCGTCGCGATGGCTCGTGCGCTGCCGCCTGCGCTGCGCGTCGCCTTGCCGGCCGCCGGTGGGTTCGTCGCCGGGTGCCTGCTGCTCGTCGCTCAGCGCGGCGCCAACCGGCGGGCCAGCTCCGACTATATGGAAGCGATCGCGATCGGCGATGGCATCGTCCCGGTCTGGCAGAGTGTCTGGCGCAGCGTCTCTTCGCTGTTCACGATCGGCTGCGGCGGCTCGATCGGGCGCGAGGGCCCGATGGTGCAACTCGCCGCCCTCGCCGGCTCCGTGATCGGCCGCTGGGTCCACTTCGATCCCCAGCGTTTGCGGCTGCTCGTCGCCTGCGGTGCGGCGGCCGGCATCACCTCCGCCTACAGCGCACCGATCGCCGGTGCTTTTTTTGTGACCGAAATCGTGCTCGGGTCCATCGCGATGGAGAATTTCGGTCCCGTGGTGGTGGCGTCCGTCGTCGCAAACATCACGATGCGCGAATTCTCGGGCTACCGTCCACCCTACGAGATGCCCGAGTTTCCGGCCATCGCCGGCATCGAAGTGCTGCTCTTCGTCGCGCTCGGGTTGCTCTGCGGCGCCGTCGCACCGCAGTTTCTGCGCCTCATCGAAGCCTCGCGCACGCACTTTCGCCGTCTGCCCGTTGCACTGCCCGTGCGGCTCGCGCTCGGCGGCCTCGTCGTCGGCGTCGTCTCGGTGTGGGTGCCCGAGGTCTGGGGCAACGGCTACAGCGTCGTGAATTCGATCCTGCATTCGCCCTGGACCTGGGGGGCGCTCGTGCTCGTGCTCGGGTGCAAGCTCGTCGCCACGGCTGCGACAGTCGGCTCGGGTGCAGTCGGCGGCGTCTTCACGCCGACGCTTTTCGTCGGCGCGACGCTCGGCTCGTTGTTCGGCCTCGCTGCGCACGGGCTCTGGCCGCACGGCACGTCGGGCGCGTTCGCCTACGCGATGGTTGGAATGGGCGCCTTCCTCGCCGGCGCCACGCAGGCGCCGCTGATGGCGATCCTGATGATCTTCGAGATGACGCTCAGCTATCAGGTGGTGCTGCCGCTCATGCTCTCTTGTGTCGTGGCGTATTTCGTCGCGCGTGCGATCGGCAAAACGTCGATGTACGAAATTACGCTGCGCCGTCACGCCGACGAAGAAGAGCGCTCGCGCCTGCGTGCAACGCAGATGCGCGAACTCATCAAGCCGGCGGATACGGTCGTGTCGCTCGCGGCGAGCGTCCAGGACATGACGCGCGTGTTCCTCGAATATCCGGTCAAGTATCTTTACGTCACCGATGACAGCGGTTGTTTCCGCGGCGTCGTGGCGTTGAAAGACATCACCTCCGACCTGCTCGAGAAGCGCGACACCTCGACACGCACGGCCGCCGACTACCTGCAGCGGCAGTTTGCCGTCCTCACGCCCGACATGCCGATCGGCGTGGCGCTCGAGCATTTCCTCGCGTTCCAGGGCGAGCGGCTGCCCGTCGTCCAGAGCGCCGAGGACCCGCTGCTGCTCGGCGCGGTCTACAAGACGTCGCTGCTCGATGCCTACCGTCGGATGAATCCCGCTATCTGACGCCCTCATCGAGGCTCGGCAACC
>CBJMQH010000303.1:0-6916 GCA_966431825.1 uncultured Trinickia sp. | reverse complement strand
CGGCCACGCGGTATGCAGCACCTGCGAGCGGCAGCGTCGGCGTGTTCTCGGCCGCGTCGATCGCGTCGCGCTTGTCGCTGCCGCGGGCGAGCGCCGCGTGCGGCGCAGCGAGCGCAAACCAGACCGCGCAGGCGAGCGCCCCGAGGCGCAACGAGAAAAGGGGTGCGTGGGGGGAAGACATCATGCCGCCAGAGCGCCCAAGCGGCGCTGCTCCTGAATAACGTTGTCCAGTGCGTCGCGCGAAATGACACCGCGCGCCACCATGTAGTCGCCGATCCGCCCGTGGCGATCGGGACGGTAGTCGGTCAACGCCGCGTCGAATGCCTGACGGCGCACAAAGCCCCGCTCGATCAACAGATCGCCGATCAAAGGTACCGTGCGTACGCGAGCCGGAGCGCTGCCCTCGCCCGACGCCTTGGTGCCGACGCCTACGCCGGTCGCGCTCGCATCTGCCGCGCCGCGGAGATGGCGCAGCCCCGCCGCGATTTCCCCTTCTCGCACGATCCGCTGCTCGATCGCACGCCCGAGCAACGCGGCAAGCGCGTCGAGCGCCGCCTCACCCAACGGGCTCGCGCAAAGCAAGACGGCCTCCCCTTGCGCGTTCTCGCCGTAGGGCAGCACGCGATGGCGAACGATCGCCTCGAGCGGCAACTGCCCCGCGTGCCGTTCGAGTTCGGCAAAGTCGAGCGTCCCGCGCGCGAGATCGGCTTGAAATGCAATCGCCTCGGCCAGCGTTTCCTCGTCGAGCCAACCCTTGGCCATCAACACGCGGCCAAGCGGCGCCTCGCGCGCATGTTCCTCGGAGAGCGCGCTTTCGAGTTGCGTCGCATCGATCGCCTGCCACGACACGAGCAGCTCGCCGAGCCGTTGCTTGCGATCGGCCAAACCGTCGGCCGACGGAAAGTCGTGCATCGTCTTGTCCCAGGCAAGGCGTTTGCCCGTGACGAGATGCGAGAGGAAAAGCCGCCAGGCGCGCGAAACCGCGAGAAAGTTCACGAAGTTGCCGATCACCATCCGCGGCACGGACAACACGCCGTGCTCCCAGCCGTAGAGCCGCGTGACGAAGTAGATCCGCTGTATGACGCGCAGCCCCAACGCCCCGGCGTTGAGCCACAGCAGCACCTGGAACCAGCGTGCATCGGCAAGCGGTGCTGCGAGGAACGGCGGCGTAATGCCGATCGCATCGGCAAGCGCGAACAACAGAAACTGGATCACGAGCAGGTAGGCGATCACGCCCACGAACGCCGTGACGATCCCCTTGCGGTCGCGCAGCAGCAGATAGCGGTTCGCGAGCGATCCCGTAAAGCCCGTCTGACGCCAGCCCTGCAGACCGATGCCGAGCGTCCAGCGTGCGCGCTGCCGGTAGGCGGTGCGCAGCGTGTCCGGGAAGAACTCGCGCACACAGAGCGGCATGTTCAGCGTGAATTCGCGCTCGCGCCCGAGTCCAAACCACGATTTGCGTCGCGTCGAGAACGTCACGGGGAAACGCGCGAAGATGGACTGCATCCCCATCTTGCCGAGCCGCGTGCCGACGTCGTAGTCCTCGGTCAGGCTTTCGGTGTTGAACGGCTGGTTCTCGGTTTCGTCGATGAGCGCAAGCAACGCGCGGCGCGAGAAACAGGTGCCCACACCGGCCGACGGCACGGTGCCCGCCAGGCTTTCACGGACCACCAGATCCTTCGCATGCCATTCGGCGAACTCGTCCATATACGTGCCGGCGACGAGCTCGAACCAGTTGCGCTCGAGCGAAGCGACGGGCAACTGGATCATGTCCTTGCGCGGCAACAGATAGTTGAAGAACTTGAGTTCGAGCGGGTGCAGCACGTCTTCGCTGTCGTGCAGCACCACGCCCGCGAATTCGATCCCGGCCTCGCGCTCGTGCTTGAAAATGGCCTGGATCACCCAGTTCAGGCAGTCCGCCTTGCAGGTCGGGCCATCGTGCGGTACTTCGACGCGCCGCAACTGCCGGTAGCGGCGCCGCATCCGCTCGACTTCGGCGATCGTCTGCGCATCGTTGCGATAGGTGCCGACGAACACCATGTAGCTGCGGTAATCGAACACACGCACCATGTCCTCGATCATCGCCGCAATGACGTCATATTCGAGCCAGGCCGGCACCATGATGGCGATCGGCTGCTCGGCACGCTCGTGCAACTGCGCGGCCGTGAGCGGCCTGTGCTGCCGCTTGACCGTCAGTTGCCGATAGGACTCGCGCACCCAATACCAGATGTCGATGAACAGGTCATCGAGGCTCGAGAGGAAGATCAGCACGGCAACGATCGCGGCCAGCACTTGCAGGCCGTCGTAATAGCGGCCCACATAGTAGCCGCCATACCATTGCAACGTCGCGAGCGACATCACGCCCCGCCCTTGCCTTGATGGCGACGACGCACGATACCGGCAACGACGATCAACAGCACGAGGGCGGCGACGAGACCGCCCGCGACAAACCACGGCCAGCGCCGTGCAGCATCGCGCGTGAACGCACGCTCGTCGGTCACGACTTCGCCCGGATGGCGCGAATCGAATACGTTCGTGCCGCCGCCCGCCGAAACCAGCACGATGTCACCGCGCGTCAGACGCAGTGCAGGCGGCAACTGCGGCGCCGCTGCGCCGAACGAGCGATAAACGACACCGCTATTGCCGCCGGCCTGCGCAACCTGGATGACGGCCAGCTTCGAGAGACCCGAGACGTCGGCGAACACGCGCTTGTCCGCGTCCGTGAGCGTCATACGGTCCTGCGTCAGTACCGCCCGCCCGGCTTCGTCCGTCAGCGCCACGTCGGCCGCCAGGAACGGACCGGTCGGCGTGACGGCCGCATTGCCCGATGCCACGGTCAGCACGGCGCGCGACGGCGATACGCCGGCCGCACTCGCGAGGCGTGCGAAGCGCGCGAGCGTGGCCGGCGCGTCGTCGAGGTAGGCCGACGGCACGATGACGTTTGCGCTCGACGCGAAGCGGGCGAACATGCCCGTGAAGTCGTCGTCGGGCGTTGCTTTGGCGAGCGTCAGGTGGCTCGTCGGCAGCACGGCAACCGGATAGCCCTGCGCACGGGCCTCGCAGCCGCCATCGAAGCGGCGCTGGAACATGACGCGCAGCAGATTCGTCGGCGCGAGCGCATAGTGCGGCACGTGGGCCGTGATGCGCTGCGGCTTGCCGTCCTGGGTCAGCAGCTTCGATGCGATCAGTACGCCGTTAAAGTAGACCGACGCGATTTCGCCATCGGCATGCGGCGTCGGTGCGGCCGAGACATCGAGCACCACGTCGTCGGGCAGCTTGCCGTCGGCCGCAACGGCCGCGAGATCGAAGCTCGCGTCCCATGTGGCACGACCGAGCACGTCGAGCGTGCGCGGCTCGCCGCAGAGCGCGGCGAGCGCGACCTGGTCCGCATGCGCATAGCGCGCGTCGTCCAGACGATGCACGACGAGCCGGTCCGTCACGCCGATGGGGCGCCACGCGCGCGCGAGTGCGTCCACGCCCGTGTTGTCGCCGACCACGATCACGGCTTGCCCGGGCAGATGCGCGACGCGCACCTCGCCCGCCGCGAGCGGCGTCGTCAACGCGGCGACGTTGCGGCCGCGCCATGCGTCGAACGCCGCCGCACCGTCCGTCGACACGGCGGCAATCTGCGCGCGCAGCGCGTCGAGCGCGCTCCCCGTTGCATGACGCAGCGCTTCATCGGCGATCACGACATCTGGCGCAAAGGCGTGAGGCGGCGCCGCAACGAGCAGCGCGCCGAGCTCGGCCGCATCGGCAAGCTTGTGCGTACCGCCGGCCGCAAGTGCGGCAAACGCAGGCACGCTGCGCAGCGCCTCTGGTACTTCGATGCCCGAAAGATCGACGCTTTCGCCAATCGCGGGGAACGTGCGCGTGACCGGCGTGCGCGCGTCGCGCTCGATCAGCGTTTCGACGCGCCATGCCGTATCGAACACGCCGGCGCTCACGCGCTGCGCCGCAACCGCCACGACGGGTGCAGCCGGCAGCGCACTCCAGGCCGTGCGCAGATCCGCGACGTTGGCCGGATCGAAGCGGTAGTTCAGATGGGAACTCGGCGCGACGCGCAGCACGTTCCCGATTGCGGTCTGGTCGGTACAGAGCCGGTCGTCGATGACCGAGGACCACTGCAGACCGACCCGCACGAAGCCGCTGGCACGCGGCGCTCCGTCGACACCGATGCTGGCCGCCGCGTCGCCGCGCGGGTCCGTGAAACCACGCGCGAGCACCGGCGCACCGTCGAGCGAAACCAGCATCGTCGTGCGTCCGCCGTCGCCGCGCAGGTAACCGCCGTCGATCTGAAGCGTGGCATCGCTGATCGGCACGCCGGCCGGCACGGGCACATAGAGCTCGTGCCACGTGTCCGGCGCCGACAGCAGCAGCGGATCGCGAATGCCCAGATCGGCGAGCGACACGCTGCGCGACACGGTACGATTCTCGTTCAGGTGTGCGAAGGTGTCGGCAATGGCCGGTGCGGCGTGGCCCGGATGCGCAAACAGGAACGCCGGCGCGGCCAGCACGACAAAGCGCGCGCGCGCATGGCGACGCAAGAGGGAGTCGAAGATCACGGATTTGCTCTCAGGTCGAAAATACGAATGCGGTTTGCGATGAGCCGGTTTCACACCGGCAGTGCAGCCGGCGCGGCGAAGATCGGCGCGCGCGCAGGGGCGGCAGGATCGAATTCGTCGAACGGCCGCCCCGCGACGGCGGCTGCGATACGCGCCGACGCATGGCCGTCGCCATAAGGCATGACGGGCGTGCCGCGCGCAGCGCCCGTCGCGAGCGCGCGCACGAGCGCCCGTACGGCTGCCACGATCGATTCGCTGCGCGTGCCGACGAGCTGCACGGCACCGGCGGCCAGCGCCTCGGGGCGCTCGGTCACATCGCGCATGACGAGTACGGGCTTGCCGAGCGCCGGCGCCTCTTCCTGCACGCCGCCCGAGTCGGTCAACACGATCGCGGCGCGCTGCATGAGCCGGACGAAGCCGACGTAGTCGAGCGGCTCGATCAGATGAACGTTCGGCGTTTCGCCGACGAGCGCGTGGACAGGCCCGCGCACATTGGGGTTCAGGTGGACCGGGTAGACGATCTGCACGTCGTCTTCGCGCGCCAGCGTATTGAGCGCGCGGCAGATTTCCGCGAAACCGTCGCCGAAGCTCTCGCGGCGGTGACCGGTCACGAGCACGAGCGGTTTGCCCGGATCGAGAAACGAGAGCATTGTGTCCAGTTCGTGGCGTAGCGCATCGTCTGCATCGATGCGGGCGGTTGTCATGAACAGCGCGTCGATGACCGTATTGCCCGTGACAAACACTTTGCCTTGCAGCGACTCGCGCAGCAGGTTGGCTTTCGAGCTTTCCGTCGGGGCGAACATCAGATCGCTGACGACATCGACCACGCGCCGATTCATCTCTTCGGGCCACGGCCGCATCATGTCGCCGGTGCGCAGCCCTGCCTCGACGTGGCCGACCGGGATCTGCCGGTGAAACGCGGCAAGCGCCGCCGCGCAGGCGGTCGTCGTGTCGCCGTGCACGAGCACGCGGTCGGGGCGTTCGGCGGCCAATACGTCGTCGAATGCAGCGATGAGCCGCGAGGCAAGTCCGTTGAGCGTCTGGTTGCCCGTCATCAGGGCGAGGTCGTGCTGCGGGACGATCTCGAACAGATCGAGCACCTGGGTCAGCATCGACCGGTGCTGCCCACTCACGCAGACGACCGATTCGATACCGGGTGCCGCCGCCAGCGCGCGAACGACAGGCGCCATCTTGATCGCTTCCGGACGCGTGCCGAAAACCGACATGACTTTCTTGGTCATCGTGAACTACCCCCGCGAAATATTGTTCTTGAGTGTGAGGCTGCGCTTACATGACGGCGAGCCGCACCGTGTCGCGGCCCGCTCGCTTTGCGTCGTACAACATCCGGTCGGCATGCTGATACAGCTCGTGCGGCACAAGCCGCATCGGGCTGCGATCGCCGCGCCAAACCACGCCGAAACTGGCCGTCAAGACGGCATCGGGCACCTTGGGGTGCCGCAGTCCCAGCGCGCGCACGGCCAACCGAAGGCGATCCACGACGGCCAACGCGTCCGCCGGCGATTCCGAATGCAATACGACCGAAAACTCGTCCCCGCCGAGCCGAAACAAACTGTCGCCGGCCTGGCGCAATCTCCCGCGCACGGCTTGCGCCACGAGCCTTAATGCCTCGTCGCCGGCGCCATGACCGAACGCGTCGTTATATGACTTGAAGTTGTCGATGTCGAACAGACAGAATGCAATCGGCCGCCTGAATCGCTGCGACAACAAATGCTCTTGAAACAGATCATCGATGTGTCGACGATTGAATGCGCCGGTAAGCTCATCCGTGATTGCGAGATGCGACCAACGGGCAACTTCCGCTTCCAGATGACTGATGCGATCGAGCAACCGCTCGCGCTCCGCCTGAGCGAGCCCGCGCAAAAAGCGGCCGGCAAAGTCGTTCGCCCATGCGAACCACGACTTGCCTTGCCGATCCTGTCGGCCCTCTTTACGGTGCGCTTGTTCCATTTAATACTCGACGCAGCTTCACGCTCTTGCTTTATTTAGATGCTCGATACGGCGGCCCTACCCCCGCACCTGCTTCAGTGGCGCGAACGTCTGTTTCGCGCGGAGCAGGTTTTGTCAGCGACGCGATTATGCCAAATTTCGAGATAGGAAATCCAAACAACTGTTAAAGTTTTTGCTGATTTTTCGGCAAACGTTTGCGGCGAAGCCGAGTCGTTTTTCCCGCGCAAACGTTTTTCTCCGCTATTGCGCGCGTTATTGCAAGGCCCGGAAAAACGCCGATCTGCCTGTCTTTTCTTTCGTCGTTGCCGGGCGGGGAGCCGCCGGGCTGCAGCGTATCCGTGCACGCCGGTACTGCCGGGCAACCGGGCAACGGTAAAATGCGCGCT
>CBJMQH010000302.1:0-6918 GCA_966431825.1 uncultured Trinickia sp. | reverse complement strand
CGGGTACCGCCCGTGCATTCGCAAGCTCGATGAACGTGGCACGGTGCCGACGTTCGAGAAAACTTGCGTCGACGACCACCGGATAACCCGCATCGAGCAGCACGCCGGCGAGGGCCGCCAGATGCGCGTAGTGGGCATCGATCGCAGCGCGCGTGTAGGCGGCTTGCGGCAGTTTTCCGGCTTGGCTGGCGCGCAGCATGCCGGCGGGCCGCTTGCGTTCGAGGTCGCTGCTGAGGCGGATCGCGCCGATGCGCACGGCCAGCGCGGCGCTCGCAACCGATTTGCCCGAGCCCGAGAACCCGTGGCAGAGAATCAGCGTACCGCGCGCGGGCCGCACCACCTGCGCTGCGAGTGCGACGTAGCGCCCGGCCCGCTCGCGCGCGCTCGGCTCGCGTGGCGCTTTCAGCGTGCAGACAAGAGCGCGCACGAGGGCGCGGTAGACGACATAGAGCCGCAATGCGACCAGTCCGCCGTAGTCGCCTGTCTCCACGAGCCACCGCGCAAGCATCGACGTTGCCAAATCGCCGCGCTCGTGCGCAAGCAGGTCCATGACGAGGAACGCGACATCGGCCATGACATCGGTCCAGCGCAACGCCGGATCGAATTCCACGCAATCGAAGATCATCACGCGGCCGCGCCAACGCACGATGTTCTCGAGATGGACGTCGCCATCGCACTCGCGGACAAAGCCCGTGTTGCGGCGTGCATTCAGATACGGGGCGAGGTGCTGCAGTTCGGCTTCGCACCATGCGGCGAGGTGGCCGCGAAGCAGATCGGGCGCGTTGGCCGTCAGTGCGCCGAGCACCGCTTCGATCTGGCTGCGCAGGCACTGCGCGGTGCCGTACGCGCGGTTGGGGACATGCGTGGACGCTTGCCGATGGAAAGCCGCGAGCGTGGCCGCGGCGGCCTGGATATCATCGATATCGAGTGTGCCTTGCGCGAGTCGCGCCGAAAACAGCGCGTGTTCGTCGAACCGGCGCATCTTCAGTGCGTGGTCGAGCGGTTTCATGTGGCTTGGCAGCCGAAGGTCCGCCTGTCTCTGCGAGCGACGCAGCGCCGGCCGGGGCGGGACGGTCGGCACCATCGGCGTTGTGCCCATCACCGGCACGACGCCGAGGTAGAGCTTTGGCGCGAGCCGCCGGTTCAGCCGCAGTGCCGAGAGGCAGCAACGAAGGCGCGCGTCGGCGTGGGAGAGATCGACGAAACCGAAGTTCACGGGCTTGGCGATCTTGTAGGCATAGCGCCCGGCGAGATAGATCACGGAAATGTGCGTCTCGATCCGCGCGATGCGGCCGGCGGGGTGCGGGAAAGCGCGAGCGTGCCGCAACGCGCGATCCATGCGACGCCAGCCGTTGCGTTCGGCACGGCGCGTCATGCAGCTTCCCCGGGCGTGCTTGCGCACGCGTCAGATCGCTCGCACACAGGGTGACGGTAGACGCGCATCTTGCCCATCGACATGGGGTGTGTCTCCACGTACGCCGGGTTCGGTACCGGCGCGCGGCTTCCGAGGCGGGCGAACGCCTACTCCCTAAGCCGCTGGTGGTGACAGGTTAGTGATGTGCGGGTCGAACCCGTTGATCTTCGTCAATCGATCGATGGCGCGCGCGGCACAGTCATGCCGCGTGGCGCGGGGGGCTTTTCGATTCGGACTGCTTTCAGGCCGCGGAGCGTGCATCGCGCGGTGCGCTGGCCGGTTTCATCGGGCGCAGCCCTATACCGAACCAAGGTACGTCGCCGCGCAGCGACGCGGCGTAGGCCGCCCAGCCCACCGGATTGCCGGCGAACATATGCATACGCACAGGCTCCGCGAGCGCGGCGCGGTCGAGCGTTTCGTCGAGCAGCAGGCGCGGCCACAGGCAAAACGCATGGACGAGTCCGGCCGAGAACTCGCGCACCGTCATGCGTTCGAAGACATGCTCGAGGATGGGAATGTCGGCGAGCATTTGCTGCGTGGACAGCAGCTCGCCGATGGTTTCATCGGGGCTTTCGTGTTCGAGCAGCCGGCTCAGGGTCTGTAGCGCGTCGCCCATATGCACCAGCAAGGCTCGGCGTTCGTTGGCGTCGTTCATGACTGTCTCCGGCGGGTCCGACCGTCGGCACCCGATTCGGCCGCACCGTCTCGTGCGGCCGAATGTCCAATCTAGGCGATGGTCCGGGCGCAATCAAGTGTTGCTTTGTGGTTTTCCCCCCGGCCGGCGCCTGGACTCGCGTTGGCAAACCGGGCGACGAGATCGGCCCCGAGCGCCGTCACTTGCACGACCATACCGTCAGGGCCTGCGTCGACGCGTCGCACGAGCGACTGCTCGATCAGCGATTCGATATCGGCGCTGCCGGCAGCCACACTCGCGGTTCCGCGCGATACGACGAAAAGCTTGGCGATCTGGTGGGGCGTCAGCATCGGGGTGTCTCCTATGAAAGATCGTTGCGTCGTCTCGGTCGGCGCCGCTCGAAGGATTTCGGTCGCTGGCGGACAGTGTCGCCGTGCGTCCTCCGAATGAACAATCGGACGCGAGCGGAACGTTCTGTCATCGCTTGCCGCACGGGCGTAGGAAAACGCCGAGCGCTAATACGATCTGATCGATTCGTGCGGTTTCGCACGTTGGCGGCGGGTACAGGCGCGTTTAAGATGGGCGCATGCGGCTGGCGGCAATCGCTCTGGAATGATTCGATGATTCGCGTTTTACTTGCAGATGACCACGCGGTGTTGCGCGATGGCTTGCGGCACATCCTGGAAGCGGCGGGGGGCTTTCGCATCGTCGGCGAAGCGGGCGACGGCGAGTCGACCCTGGCGCTCGTGAGCGATCTCGATGCCGATGTCCTCGTTCTCGATCTGTCGATGCCGGGCGGCGCGGGAATCGAACTGATCGCCCAGATCCGTGCCGCCTCGCCGCAACTGCGCGTGCTTGTCTCGAGCATGCATGCACAGCGGCACCTCGCCGCCAATGCATTCCGGGCCGGTGCATCGGGCTATCTGACGAAGGATTGCGCGAGTACCGAGCTCGTCGACGCGCTCAGGGAAGTGGTCCAGGGCGGCCTTTACCTGAGCACGAACCTCGCCGACCCGACCAACGAGCCACCGTATGACGACGGCGGCCCCGATGGCCGCTTGCAGCACCAGGTTCTGAGCGGACGCGAGTACGAAGTGATGCAGCTCATCGTGTCGGGGCAGACCGTCACGCAGATCGCCGAGGCGCTGCAACTGAGCCCCAAGACGGTCAGCACGCACCGCACGAACCTCCTCGCAAAAATGGGCTTCACCCACGATGCAGCGCTGATCCGCTACGCGCTGCGCTACCGCCTGTTCGAAAGCGATTCGCACAGCTGATTGCACGGGCCGCACCCGCACCCGCCTCACCGCGTGCGCCGCTTTGCATGCGATGCGTCAATGCGGCGCCGCTGCGACGTTACCCAAATTAGATGTACTTGATCAGCATCAATCGGCATAGCGGTTCGCCCCCTTAATGTTGCAGCGTCGGCCGCGCATTCTTCCAACGAATGTGCGGCCTTGTAAGCACTCCCTCTGAAGCGTTCAAGGACGATCGTTGTCGGCCCGCGTGGCACGCGCGCCGGCGGCTTCGTCACGGGGTGCGAAACCTGACGAACAAGGGGTAAAAAATGGACCTGCACACACTGGGTCGACGTCGCGGTCATACGCTGGAAATATGGACCCCTGAAGACAAGGCATTCTGGGCGCGCGAGGGCGAGGCCATTGCCAAGCTCAACTTATGGATTTCCGTGCCGGCGCTGTTCCTTGCCTTCGCGATCTGGCAGGTATGGAGCGTTGTGGCCGTGAGCTTGCCGGCGCTCGGCTTCAAATATTCGACGGACCAGCTGTTCTGGCTTGCGGCCGCACCGGCGCTCAGCGGCGCAACGTTGCGGATCTTCTATTCGTTCATGGTGCCGCTCGTGGGCGGGCGGCGCTGGACAGCGATCTCGACGGCATCGCTGCTCATTCCCGCGCTCGGTATCGGTTTTGCCGTGCAGGACAACACCACGCCGTATTCGATCATGTTGACGCTCGCACTGCTCTGCGGTTTCGGCGGCGGCAACTTCAGCTCGAGCATGGCGAACATCAGTTTCTTCTTTCCCAACGAGCGAAAGGGCTCGGCGCTCGGCGTGAACGCAGGGCTCGGCAATCTCGGCGTGTCGGTCGTCCAGTTTCTGAGCCCGCTCGTCGTGACGGCGGGCGTATTCGGCGTCTTCGGTGGCGACGCCCAGACGATTCAAAAGGCCGGCCACACGGCGCAGGTCTGGATGCAGAACGCCGCGTTCGTCTGGGTGCCCTGGATCGCACTCGCCGCGATTGCGGCCTGGTTCGGCATGAACGATCTTGCGCAGGCAAAGGCTTCGTTCGCGGCACAGGCCGCCATTTTTCGCCGCAAGCACAACTGGCTCATGTGTCTGCTCTATCTGGGCACTTTCGGTTCATTCATCGGGTATGCGGCGGGCTTTCCGCTATTGATCAAGAGTCAGTTTCCACGCATCGATCCGCTCGCCTACGCATGGCTCGGCCCGTTGATCGGCGCGGCGGTGCGTCCGTTCGGCGGCTGGTTGGCCGACAAGCTCGGCGGGGCCCGCGTGACCCTGTGGAACTTCGTTGTCATGGCGTGTGCCGTCGGCGGCGTGCTGGCGTTCCTGCCCGCAGGCGGGCTCGATGCGGCCGGGCACATCGCGCATTCGGGCGGCAGCTTCGGCGGCTTCTTCGTCAGCTTTCTCGTGCTGTTCTTCACGACGGGCATCGGCAACGGCTCGACGTTTCGCATGATCCCCGTGATCTTCCAGACCGTGAACCTGCGCGAGGCCGACAGCAGCGATCCGGGCGCGCTCGAACGTGCGACGAAGCAAGGCAATACCGAGGCCGCGGCCACGCTCGGCTTTTCCGCGGCGATGGCGGCCTACGGCGGCTTCTTCATTCCAAAGAGCTACGGCACGGCCATCGCGCTCACGGGCGGGCCCGAGGCGGCGCTCTATCTGTTCATTGGCTTCTACCTGATTTGTATCGTGGTGACCTGGTGGCATTACGCCCGCCGCAACGCACCGATGCCTTGCTGACAAGGACGACTTCGATGAGTCACTTTCTGGACCGCTTGACCCACTTCACGCGCGCCACGGAGCGCTTCTCGGACGATCACGGTCTCACCACGGGCGAAGACCGCGCCTGGGAAAAGGCCTACCGCGACCGCTGGGCCCACGACAAGATCGTACGCAGTACGCACGGTGTGAACTGCACCGGGTCATGCTCGTGGAAGATCTATGTGAAAGGCGGCATCGTCACCTGGGAGACGCAGCAGACCGACTACCCGCGCACGCGCTGGGACATGCCGAACCACGAACCGCGCGGTTGCGCGCGCGGGGCGTCCTATTCGTGGTACCTGTACAGCGCGAATCGCGTCAAGTACCCGATGATCCGGGCACGGCTTGCCGAGCGCTGGCGTGCGGCGCTCGATGCGCACAAGGATCCCGTCGCAGCCTGGGCTTCGATCGTGGAGGACGACGCGGCGCGCCGCGACTATCAGCAGATGCGCGGCATGGGCGGCTTCGTGCGCAGCAGCTGGGAAGAGGTCAACCGGCTCGTCGCCGCGGCCAACGTCTATACGATCAAGCGCCACGGGCCCGACCGGATCATCGGTTTTTCGCCGATTCCCGCGATGAGCATGGTCAGCTATGCGGCCGGAAGCCGCTATCTGAGCCTCATCGGCGGCGTTTGCATGAGCTTCTACGACTGGTACTGCGATCTGCCGCCGGCGAGCCCTCAGGTCTGGGGCGAACAGACCGATGTGCCCGAATCGGCCGACTGGTACAACTCGACGTTCATCATTGCGTGGGGCAGCAACGTCCCGCAAACGCGCACACCCGACGCCCACTTCTTTACGGAAGTGCGCTACAAGGGCACGAAGACCGTTGCGATCACACCCGACTACAGCGAGGTGGCGAAGCTCGCCGACGTTTGGCTTCACCCCAAGCAGGGCACCGACGCGGCACTCGCGATGGCAATGGGCCATGTCGCGCTCAAGGAGTTCTACTTCGACCGGCGCAGCGCCTATTTCGACGACTATGCGCGCCGCTACACCGATTTGCCGATGCTCGTCCTGCTGCGCGAGCAGACATTGCCCGACGGCCGGACTACGCTTGTGCCCGACCGGTATGTGCGCGCGAGCGACTTCGACGCGGCGCTCGGGCAGACCAACGAGCCCGAATGGAAGACGACGGCGTTCGCCGTGGATGGTCATGTCGTCGTACCAAATGGTTCTATTGGATTTCGATGGGGCCCGGAGGGGCGAGCCGACGTCGGCAAGTGGAATCTCGAAGAAAAGGATGCCCGCGGCGACGAACGGGTGCGGCTGAAGCTGTCCGTGCTCGAAGACGGCGAACAGCCGCACGACGTCGTTGAAGTGGCTTTCCCGTACTTCGGCGGAGCGGCCAATCCGCATTTCTCGGGCAACGCGCTGCAAGGTGAAATCAACTTTGCACGGGTGCCGGCAGTTCGTGTGGCGTTGAGCGGCCAGTCAGCGCTTGTCGCAACGGTTTTCGATCTGCAGGCCGCGCAATACGGTATCGCACGCGGGCTCGGCAGCGGCGCTGCGAGCTACGACGACAACGCGGCGTATACGCCGGCGTGGGCCGAGTCGATCACCGGCGTGCCACGTGCGCAGATCGTCGAGCTGGCCCGGCAGTTTGCCGAGAACGCGGACAAGACGCGCGGCAAGTCGATGGTGATCATCGGCGCGGCGATGAACCACTGGTACCACGCCGACATGAACTACCGCGGCGTCATCAACATGCTGGCGCTGTGCGGCTGCATCGGCCAGTCGGGCGGCGGCTGGGCCCACTATGTCGGCCAGGAGAAGCTTCGGCCGCAGGCCTGCTGGGCGCCGCTCGCCTTCGCGCTCGACTGGGGCCGCCCGCCGCGGCAGATGA
>CBJMQH010000301.1:0-6921 GCA_966431825.1 uncultured Trinickia sp. | reverse complement strand
CGCGCCGCGCCGGTCAGTGGTCTTTGACGACCTCGCTGTCGCGCAGCTTGTAGCGCGTGCCGCAGTACGGGCAACGGGCTTCGCCGTGCGAGACATCGATGAACACGCGCGGATGCGCGCTCCAGCGCGGCATCGACGGGTTCGGGCAATAGGCGGGCAGATCCTTGGCCGACAGCTCGACCAACGGCATTTCCTTGATTGTGCTCATGAGGACAGGTACTCGTTATTTTCCGTATTTCGTGCGTGCGTGCGGACGCGCCGCACGCAAAACGCGCGGCGCGTGAGCCGGATCAGACCTTCGTCAGCCAATGCGCGTGTTGCGCGCTCTTGCCCGAGACGATGTCGAAGAATGCCGACTGCAGTTTTTCCGTGATCGGGCCGCGCGTACCGCTGCCGATCGTGCGGTTGTCGAGCTCGCGGATCGGCGTGACTTCGGCAGCGGTGCCCGTGAAGAACGCTTCGTCGGCCGTATACACTTCGTCGCGCGTGATCCGCTTTTCGATCACTTCGATCCCGGCTTCGTGGGCGAGCGTGATGATCGTGTCGCGCGTGATGCCGTCGAGGCACGACGACAGATCGGGCGTGTAAAGCTTGCCGTTGTTCACGAGGAAGAAGTTTTCCCCCGAACCCTCGGACACATAGCCGTCCACGTCGAGCAGCAGCGCTTCGTCGTAGCCGTCGGCCGTCGCTTCCTGGTTCGCCAGAATCGAATTCACGTACCAGCCCGACGCCTTTGCGCGCACCATCGAGACGTTCACATGATGGCGCGTGAACGACGACGTCTTCACGCGAATGCCCTTCGTGATCCCGTCTTCGCCCAGGTAGGCACCCCACGGCCAGGCGGCAATCGCCACGTGGATCGTGTTGCCGCGTGCCGACACGCCGAGCTTTTCCGAGCCGACCCAGATGATCGGGCGCAGATAGGCCGATTCGAGCTTGTTCGCACGCACGACTTCGCATTGCGCCGCAGCAAGCGTCTCGTGATCGAACGGCACGTTCATTTGGAAAATCTTCGCCGAATTGAACAGGCGCTTCGTGTGTTCCTTCAGGCGGAAGATCGCCGTGCTGCCGTCGGCCGTCTTGTACGCGCGTACGCCTTCGAAGACGCCCATGCCATAGTGCAGCGTGTGGGTGAGGACGTGGATCTTGGCGTCGCGCCAGTCGATCAGTTCGCCGTCCATCCAGATCTTGCCGTCGCGATCGGCCATTGACATACGTATCTCCTAGCGGTGTACGAAGGTGGCTTGCGGCTCATTCCCGCCCTTGCCACGGGACTTGCTCGATGAGAGCGCCATTTTAGCGTCTTTTGCACACCACACGCGCACCACTTCGGGGTGCGAAAGACGAACCGGCCTTTATAATCGGTTGCCTTACCATTACGAAAGCCGCCGTGGAGCGCGCCTCCCGAGCGCCGCCGCCGATGCCTTCTCGCATAAGCCCCACCGACCGCGCCGCCTTTCGCGACGGCATGCGCGACTACGCCCCGACCGTCATGGCACTGCTTTCCTGGGGGCTCGTCACCGGCGTGGCGATGAGCAAATCGGCGCTGACGGTGCCGCAAGCGCTCGCGATGTCGCTGCTCGTCTACGCCGGCTCGTCGCAGCTCGCCGTGCTGCCGCTCCTTGCCGCCAAACTGCCGCTCTGGTCCGTGTTTCTGACGGCCGCCATGGTCAATACCCGGTTCATCATCTTCAGCGCCGGGCTCACGCCGCACTTCTCGTATCTGCCGTTCTGGCGCCGGCTCATGCTCGGCTATTTCAACGGCGACGTCGTCTACCTGCTGTTCCAAAAGAAAGCGTTCGCCACCGGCTACGTGCCCGGCAAGGAAGCCTACTTCTGGGGCATGTCGAGCCTCAGTTGGGCCGGCTGGCAAGCCTCCTCGGTCGCCGGCATCCTCCTCGCGAGCGCTTTTCCGGACAACTGGGGCCTCGATCTGGCCGGCACGCTTGCGCTCGTCCCGCTGATCGTCTCCGCCATCGCTACGCGCTCGACGCTGGCGGCCGTAGCGATGGCCGCGATCGTCGCGCTGATCGGGATCGATTTACCGTACCGCCTCGCGCTGCCGCTCGCCGTGCTGGCCGCGCTCGGCGCAGGCGGCATCGCCGATGTCGTCATCGAGCACGCCGACCTGCGGCGCATTCGCGCGCGCGGCGCCGCACGCAAGGAGCAGTGAATGCCCGCCATTTATATCTGGGGCGCGATCGTCGGCATGACTGTCGTGACCGCGCTCACGCGTGCGTTTTTCCTGCTGGGCGGAGAGCGGGCCGTGCTGCCGCCGCGCGTGCAGCGCGCCCTGCGCTATGCGCCGGCCGCGGCGCTCGTGGCCGTCGTCGTGCCGGACGTGCTCGAAACGCCGCAGGGCCTGTCGATCGGACTCGGCAATCACGCGCTCTACGGCGCGCTCGCCGGGCTCGGCTGGTTCCTCTGGCGGCGCAGCATGATCGGCACGATTATCGTCGGCATGATCGCTTTCACGCTGCTGCGGCTCTACGTCTGAGCGGGCCGCACGCCGGCAAGCGTTCTCCGTCAGTCGGCGGGCGCCGAGAGGATCAGGCTGCCGAGCTTGCGCACGAGCGTCCACGATTCGCCGTCCCGCAAGGGGCCGGCTTGCGCGGCGTCGTGGGCCATCGCTGCCCGGGCTGCGGCTTCGACCGGGTGCTCCGGCCGGACACTGGGCGGCGGCGAGGTCGGGGCGCCGAAGTTCGATCGTGGCCGCGCGCAGCGTCCCGTCGCCGGAGGGGGCGGACTCGTCGCCCCCCGCAGCGCGATAGCGCGTGAGGACCCGACGAACATACTGCCGTGTTTCGCTATAAGGCGGGATCGCAGGCCCGTTCCGATCGACGGCGCCTGCACCGGCGTTATAGGCGGCGAGTGCGAGCTCGAGATTGTCGTCGTAGCGCTCGAGCAGCGATTTCAGGTAAGTCGCGCCCGCCCGCAGGTTCGGGCCGGCGTCGCGCAGGTTCGTAAAACCGAGGCTGCGCGCTGTCGAGGGCATCAGCTGCATCAGGCCGACCGCGCCCTTGCGCGAAACCGACGACGCGTTGTAATTCGACTCCACACTGACGACTGCGTGAACGAGTCGCGCATCGAGCCCGAATTCGTCCGCAACCGACGCGATGAGGTCGCCGTACGGCCGTTTCTCGACCGGGCGCGGCGCCGGCGGCGTATTGCCTGGATCGGCCTGCGGCTGGGGCGGGGCCGCCGCAACCGATGGGACGCCCGGTCCCTCGCTCGTCCAGAAAAGCGGACGGTTGAGTGCCTGCGCTTCGCTCGCCGTGTCGCCAAGCGCTGGGAGGGGTAGGCAACCGAGGACGGCAACGGCAACGGCTGCTCTGCCGGCACGCGAGGGCGGGTACGCTCGGCGATCAGATGTCTTCATTGCGGGTCTCCTCATAGTGAAGTGCCAGGACGGCCCGAAGAATCTGTGCAACGGGTTCGAAAAGTGGCGAAGGGATATAGCGGCCGACTTCGGCATGTTTGGCGAGGGCGCGCGCGAGGCGCACGTTCTCCACGACGGGAACGCCTGAGCGTTCGGCAAGATCGACGATGTGCAGCGCACGGGCGTCGCGTCCCATTGCCAGCACGCGCGGCACGGGCGTTTCGCCGGCGCGGTAGAACAGGCAGACGGCGACGTGAGTCGGGTTGCGCACGACGACGCTCGATTTGGCCACGTCGGACGCGAGGCTGCCGCTCTGGATCTCGAGGTGGGTCGATTTGCGCTTTTGCTTGATTTCCGGGTTGCCCTCGGAATTCTTGTATTCCTGTTTGATATCTTCGATCGACATCATCAGTTGCTTGTTCACGGTGTAGCGCTGAAATGCGTAGTCGGCGATGCCGAAGACGACGTAAAAGCCCGCGAGCGTCATCCAGAGCCAATTCAAGAGTTGGGCGCCCACGCGCAGGCCGCAATCGACGCTGCATAGCGGCAAAAACTGAATCGAAGGTCCGTGCTCGCGGATCAGATAAAAAAAGACGAGCGAGAGCAGCGTGACTTTCGCGAGCGATTTCAATAGCTCGAATGCGCTCTTCATCGAAAACATCTGTTTCAGGTTGCCGAGCGGATTGACCTTGTCGAGCGACGGCTTGAGCGCCTCGGGTGCGAGCAGCGGGCCCGTCTGAACGACGACCGAGACGATCGTCACGGCGATCAACATGACGGCCATGCCGAGCACGAAGCGCAGGGCGATTTCCATGAAGCCGCCGGTCAACTGGATCAAGGCCGAGGCAAGGTCCTGGCTCGCCACGCGGATCGACAAATCGATCAGGCGCTCGAACGCGTGCAGCAACCGGGGGCCTGCCACGTTCAAGTACCCGAGCAGCACCGCGAGCTGTACCGCGCTCGTCACGTCCGCACTCTTGGCGACCTGCCCCTTCTTGCGTGCGTCGCGCAGCTTTTGAGGGGTCGGCTTTTCGGTTTTCTCGCTCATGGCCGCGCGCTGAGCAGGCCATCGACCTGCGCGCCGAGCGTGGATGCCTGTTCGATGAGCGGCCGGTACGCAAAGCCCGCGCTGATGATGAGCAGCAGCAAGGCAAACGCACTCTTGATCGGCATCGCGAGGAAAAACACGTTCAGCTGCTGGGCCGAGCGATTGATGAGCCCGAGGGCAATGTCCACGAGCACCATCCCAATCACGGCAGGCATCGAGAATCGCAAGCAAAGCGTGAACATCGTCTGCCAGCTGTCCAGAAGGAACGCCATCCATCGCGCTTGTGCGCCGAACGGCGCGCCCGGCGGAAGCAGCGCGTACGAGTCGTAGATGGCCGCAACCAGTGCGTTCAAGCCGCCCGTCAACAGAAAGAGCAACCCGAATACTTGCGAAAACAGAATGCCGAGCAACGACGACTGCTGCTCGAGCAACGGATTGAGCACGCTCGCCATGCTCGCGCCGCGCATCGTGTCGATCAGGAACCCGGCCATGTCCACGACCCAAAACGGAATGGCAGAGATGAAGCCGATGAACGCACCGAGCGCGAGTTCGGTGCAAACGAGCGCGAACCAGTGAAACCACGTGGCATGGGCGGAGTGCAGGACCGGCCAGACGATCTTTGCCGGCACGAGTCCGATTGCGATGACGAGCACGAGCGCGTTGCGGATCAGCGTGCCGCCGAGCGCCGCGCGGTTGACGATGGGCAGCAGCAGCAGGGCGCCGAGGGGGCGCAGGATGCAGAGCCCGAAGACCGGCATCCACGCCATGGCGGACGTCATGTTCATATCCGCATCTGGCTCATCTTGTCGAAGGCCTGCCCGGCGTAGTTGAGCAGCACATCGCCCATCCAGTGATAGGTGGCTGCGAGCGTGGCGGCCACCGCGAGCATCTTGATCAGAAACTGGACCGTCTGATCCTGGATCTGCGTGAGCGCCTGCACGAAACAGACGATGACCCCCACGACCGACGCGACGACGACGACCGGCAGCGACAACAGCAGCACGAGCCACATCATTTCCGCGGCCAGCTGGGTGACAATGGCTTCACTCATGCGTGTCCCTCCTGCCTCACGAAAATGACATGACGAGCTGGCCGAGCAGCCGTTCCCATCCGCGCATCAGCACGAATACGAGCAGCTTGAGCGGCAGCGAGACCGTCATCGGGGACACCATCATCATGCCCATGGCGAGCAGCACGTTCGACACGACAAGGTCGATTGCGACGAACGGCAGATAGAGCAGGAGCCCGATCTTGAATGCCTCGACGAGCTGGCTGACGGCGAACGCCGGCATCAGTACGAGCAGCGACTTCTCCGAAATCTGGTCGCGATACGGTTCGGGCCAGGTCTTGTGGCCTAGATCGGCAAAGAAACGCGCCTGTGCGGGAGCGGTATTGCGGTCGAGAAATGCGCGATAAGGCGCGAGGATGCTGCTTTCGATTTGCTGCGTGAAGTCGCTCGCCTGAATTTTGAGCGGACGCTTCGCGAGGTTATCGTTGATCGCGAGTCCGACAGGCGCCATGATGAACACGGTCAGGATCAGCGCGAGCCCATGCATCGCGATGTTCGGCGGGATCTGTTGCGTGCCGAGCGCGTTTCGCAGCAGCGAAAACACGATCGACAGCTTCAGGAAAGACGTCCCGAGCACGATCAGCAATGGCACGATCGAGAGCGCGAACAGTAGTGCGATCAGTTGGAGCGGATGATCAAGCAGGGTCATGGTGGGGGCGTGTGAGCGGGCGACCAAGTGCGATTCTGGGCATTTGACGTCGCGAAACCCATACGGCCCATACCTGAAGCGCGTGCGTGCCCTCCTTGCGCGCCCACCTTTTGCGATTTCAGATCTGTTCGATGCGTGCAGCGAGCTTACCGTCGATGTCGAGCAGCGTTGCGCGGGCAATGACGCGACCGGCGATTTTCAATGCGACGAGCGCATTGACCGAAGCCTGCCCGGCCAGCACGTCGCCGACGCTCAGTGCCGCGAGGGCGGACAGCGGCACGTCGATCGTTCCGACTTCCGCGACGACCGTCACCGAGGGTTCGCGCGCATCGATATCGGCCGCGTCGCGTGCAATGCCAGGCTCGACGTCGAGCCAGTCGTCGAAGGTATCCATGATGTAGTCGATCTCCATGTGGTCGGTCGTATCGCAGCGCACGCGCGCGAGCGCTCGTGTGAGAAAAAGCCCGAACAGGTGCTCCGCTACCGCGAAGCTGGTTTGCAGCACGAGCGCATCGCCGGTCTGCAGGCGCCTTATGACGTCCGATGGCAGCCGCGTCCAACCGGCCACGAGCGAAGCGCGCACGAGCGGCGTGGAATCCGGCTCGCCGGGCGGCCGTTCGCTCGACGCGCAAACGCCAAGCGGCAGCAGTTCGGTTTTCATGCTTTCGAGCCACGCGCGCGGCGCACCGAGAACGAGCGCGCCGATCCGTCTGCCGTCGCATGCGGCCGACAGGCACCAGCCGTGGGTCGGCGGCAACGTTTCGGGCGTGAGCTCG
>CBJMQH010000300.1:0-6927 GCA_966431825.1 uncultured Trinickia sp. | reverse complement strand
GATGTGGATCGATTCCGCTTCGAGCCAGTCGAGATGGTCCATGCGGTTCGCCGTGCGAACGATCGGACCGATGTGGTCCTGCTCAAGCAAGGTACTCATAGGTGTCCTCAATAGCCTTGTGATGCGGCGTGCCTTATCGGGCGAGGCCGCGGTAGGTGATGTAGATCGCAATCGCCATCAGCACGAGTGCGAAGAGCCGCTGGAGCGTATGGCCTTTGACGGCGAGGGATCTCGCCACGCGCATGCCGGCGGCGCCGCCTGTAATACCCCCTGCGACGAGGGCAAGCGCGAGTGCCACGCTGACTTTGCCCGCACGTGCATAGTTGACGGCCGTCGTCGCGTCGAAGGCCACCACAGAGACAAGCGACGAGGCGACGGCCTCGATGAGCGTCAGCCGTGCAATGAAATGCAGCGCGGGCACCGACAGAAAACCGCCACTCACGCCGAAGAAGCCCGCGACACTGCCGACGGCGGCGCCAGCGCCCGCCGTAGCGAAGACGCGGCCCGTCCCCACCCGCGTCGCGGCGGCAACGGGCGTCGGGCAATCGCCTGTCGCGCCTGCACGCGAGAGCATCAGCAGGCTGACCGTCGCCACGATCGCGGCAAGCAGAAACAGCAGCGCACCGCTATCCGTGTGCAGCGACCACAGCGAGCCTGCGAAGGCGGCCGCGATGCCGCCTACAGCGAACGTGCTCCCCGTGCGCCAGCGTACGAGGCCGACACGCGCATAGCGAACGAGGTTGACGCCAGCGGTCAGGGCCAGCGCCGCTGCCGTCGTACCGATAGCGACGTGGGTGTCGCCGACCTTGACGAAGTACAGCAACAAGGGCACGGCGAGCATGCCGGCACCGCCGCCGACGAGCCCTAACGTGAAGCCGACGGACAATCCGGCAAGCGCCGCGAGCATCGGTTGCCCGTAGAGCCAGGACATCGCGAACCACATGACAGTGTTCCTTTCTTGCAAGAAGCGTTCTGGGGCGGCTTCGCGCGAGCGCAACGGGCGAAAGCCGAAAGCCCAGCCTTCGACCGTGCGCGGCGCAGGAGCCGGTGCCTTGGGACGTCGGCGCTCAGTCGGTTACTTCGAACACCGAGTCCAGCACGTCAAGGCGGCTCGGTGCCGCCGGCGCGGCGCTTGCCCGTCCGCGCACCTCGCGTTCCATACGTGCGCGAACGGCGGCCAGAAACTCGGCCCGCTGCCCGCGCAGCGCAAAGTCGCGGAAATTCGTGCGTTCGAGTTCGCTCCACGCCCGTGCCTTCGCCGCTTCCGAGCGCTTGCGCGCGGCATCGAGCGCTGCGATGTCGACGGTGGCTGCCGCGTCGGTAATCGGTTGGTAGCCGTAACGCCGCATATAGTCGCCGGCCAGCGTTTCGATGATCTCGATCTCGTCGATCGGCAGCTCGCGCTTGTACTTGTCGGCGTTGGCCGTGATCGGCGCGAAGCAATTCGACGACCAAAGCGCCGACATCTGCGCGATCTGGCGCGCCTCGCTCGAACGCGACACGTCGAGCATCTGCGGCAGATATTCGATGCCGAAGAACGCACAGATCATCTGCAGCGTCGACGCCTGATCGGCGAGGAAGTCCTCGTAACGAATCGTCAACGTCCGATCGGGATAGCGATCGATGACGGCGTCCGCCGCACGATGCGCGGCGGTCCAGGTCCGCGCGTTCAAGATCGAGTCGAAGTCATGAATGATTGCCTTGTTCATCGATGCCACTTGCGCGCGGGGGTCGCGCACGACGTTCAGAAACAGCATGTCGGGCATGAGGCGCATCAGTTCGTCCGCGAAATGCACGCTGTCGAGCGATTTGTCCATGACGATATGCGCGCCTCGCGCCTCGCCTGCGCGCAGCAGGAGCTCCCAGACGATGCGATGAACGCCGCGCGGCTCCCCCCGAATCGCTTCGAAGATCTCGACGGGATCGAACACGATGGCCGGCCACTTCACCATGCTGGCAGCCTGCAGTCCGACGACGTCGCAGACGAGCCGGAAGTAGGCGCGATCGTCGTCCAGGTCGCCATAGAGCGGCACGAGCGGCATGAAGTCGACGATGTGCAGCGGATAGGGCGAGTAAAACGCCGGGTTGAAGTTCAGGCGAAGGCGTAGCGCATGGCTGCCGCAGCGGCGCAGCGGAATCATCAGTACCGGACGTGGCCGGCCGTTCGAGGTTCGGGTTCGAATATCGAATTTCACTTTGTAGTCCTAAATTTATTGCGCGGTGGTGGCGCGTGGCTGAGATCGAAGTTCGTCTCAGGCGTGACGCATTCGCTCGAACTGGCGCGCGAACGCGTCGATGAAGTGCGGAACGTCCGCAGCGGGCAAGGCGTTGATGCCGGCCGCACGGCGTCGGCCGCCGCCGCCGAAGCGTTCACAGAATTCGTGAGCAGGTCGGCTTGCCGGGTCGGCCGAGCGCACGCTGACGACATAGCGGTCGTTGCCTGTTGCCGTGACGACGGCGAACGAAGTGTCCGGTCGGTCATCGGCAATACGGTTTGCGAATGTGCCGCTTACGCGGCGAGCCCAGCAGGCATCAGGCAGCAGATAGACCTGTGCCCCGTTGCCGCTGTGCACGGGCCGCGTGGCGTCGGCCAGCGCGTTGTCGGTGTCGTAGCCTTGCTCTAGTGCGTCGAAACACGGTGCCGATTCCACAAAATCGAACGGATCGGCATAGCCGTGCAGCGCGCGGTAAAGCACATCGGGAGCGATGTGCAGATCGGCGAGCGTTTCGCCGTAGGCGTTGTAGTTGACGAGGCGGCCGATCCGCTCGAGCCGCGCGGCCTGCGCGCTCGTGTAACCGCAGGCTGCCGCCAGCGTGCGCGCACGCGCAACGAGGTTATCGCCGAACGCGCCCACGATCGCCCACGCACGGTACCGGCCGCCCACTTCCGCGTCGACGAGCAGGCTCGTGCAGATGTCAGGCGCGTCGCTCCAGACGAGCCGCAGGTTCGCGGCGTCGGGTACGACGTGGTTGCTGCAGTGGCCATGATGGTCGAAGTAGTCGACCGACGCGCCGGCGGCCAGCGCGGCCACGACAGCCGCACGGTTCGCATCGAACGACACGTCGAGCACGGTGATGCGCGTCCCCGGTCGCGCGGGAACACGCTCGACGAGCGCGATGTCGCGTTTGACGCCCGTCACGAGCGTTGCGTCGCGGGGCCGAGCGAGTCGCAGCTGGTGCAGTGCGCAGATGCCGTCGGCGTCGCCATTGAAGACGTCGAACGCAGGAGGCGTTGTGTTCTGCTCGCCCATCGCTCACCCCGCGAGCAGATCGCCGCACCGCTTGCAGTGCCGCGTGACATAAGCTTCGAGCAATGCGGCGGCATCGGCATGGGCGAGGCGGCTCGTATCGACGACGACGGCCGGATCGCTCGGCGGCTCATAGGGCGACGTAATGCCGGTGAACTCGCGGATATCGCCATGCCTTGCCTTTCGGTAGAGTCCTTTCGGATCGCGCGCCTCGCAGATGGCGAGCGGCGTGCTGACATAGACTTCGACGAACCGGCCCTCGCCGATGATGGCACGTGCGCTTTCGCGGTCGTCGCGAAACGGCGAGACCAGCGAAGCGATGACGATCAACCCGACGTCGTTCATGAGCCGGGCAACCTCGGCCGTACGCCTGACGTTCTCGCGACGGTGTCCGTCGGTGAAACCGAGATCGCTGTTCAGACGGTGACGCAAGTTGTCGCCGTCCAGGACGGCACAGGCACGCCCGGCAGCGCGCAACTTCTGTTCGAACGCGTAGGCGATCGTCGACTTGCCCGCACCGCTCAAACCCGTCAGCCAGAACGTGGCGGGCTCGAAGCCGAATTGATGCGCGCGCGTCTCGGCGCGAAGCTCGCCGTCCTGCCAGAACACGTTGCGCTCAGCGGATTGCGGGCTGCATGCAACCGTACCCGGCTGCGCAGCAGCGGTGTGTCCGGCCCCCGCCGAGGTCGATTTGCCAGTCATGTTCGTATCCGTCTCGATTGCATTCATCGTTGTATTTCATTGCACGCGGCACGAAGGCTCGCGACGTCGACTATGTGGGACGACACCCGATCCGGTTGAACGCCCCGGAAAGGGGCGACACCGCATGCGCGTGGGCCGTTTACGCCATCCGTTGCCATGCGCCGTGGCTATGCGTCGCATGCCCTGCGCGCACGCGCGATACGTCGGCCGCATTGTGTCCAACGCGGTCGTGATGGAGCTTGAAGACGCTCACGGCGCCTACGAGGGCTTCGGCCTGCTCGCGCATCGATTCGGCCGCGGCGGCCGCTTCTTCGACGAGCGCGGCGTTTTGCTGCGTCACCTGGTCCATCTGCGTGAGCGCGATATTGATCTGCTCGATGCCCGTCGCCTGTTCGGAGCTCGCATTCATGATCTCGTTCATGATCGCGCTCACACGCTTGACGCTGTCCACGACCTCGCCCATCGTCGAGCCGGCCTCTTCGACGAGCCGGTTGCCCACTGCCACCTGCTCGACGGAGCTGCCGATCAATGCCTTGATCTCCTTGGCGGCCATTGCCGAGCGGCTCGCGAGACTGCGCACTTCGGACGCTACGACCGCGAAGCCGCGGCCCTGTTCGCCGGCACGTGCCGCTTCGACTGCCGCGTTCAGCGCGAGAATGTTCGTCTGGAACGCGATGCCGTCGATCACGCTGATGATCTCTACGATCTTCTGCGAGGCATCGTTGATCGCACGCATCGTATCGACAACTTCACCGACCACCGAGCCGGCCCGTTCCGAAACGACCGACGCCGAACCGGCAACCGCCGTCGCTTCTCTCGCGTGCTCGGAATTGCGCCGCACCGTCGCAGTCAACTCTTCCATCGAGGCAGCCGTTTCCTCGAGGGAGGCGGCCTGTTGTTCGGTGCGCGAGGACAAATCGAGGTTGCCGCTGGCAATCTGCCCCGATGCCGAGGCAATCGTCGTCGTGCTCGTGTGGACCTGACCCACGATGTCGACGAGGCTGTCTCGCATGCGTTTCATGGCATGCATGAGACTCGTCGTATCGCCCGGCCGTACGACGACGTGCACGCCCAGATCGCCGGCAGCGACGCGATCGGCCGCTTCGGCCGCATCCGAAGGCTCGCCGCCCAGCTGCTTGAGAATGCCACGGGTGATCAACAGGGCCGACACGACGCTCGTCGCCAGGGCAAGCGAGGCCAGTGCGATGATCGCCACGCGGCTGCCCGCGTAACTCGCTTTCGCCTCGGCCGTGAGCGCGTCGTTTTGCTTGCGCTCGACCTCCCGCAGGCGCCGCACGTACTCCCACCACTGCGCCTGGATTGGGCGCAACTCAGCACGAAGCACGTGATACGACTCGTCGCGCTGACCGTTGAGCGCCATGTCGCGTGCGCGGACCATCAGCGCAAAGGCCTGCGTGCCTTGCCGCTTGACGTCGTCGAGCAGTTGCGCCTCCTCGGCCGTGGTCCCGGGGGCGGCGAACATTGCGTGCAGCCTGGCGATGCTCTCGTCGTACGCCGCCGTTTCCTGTTCGAATCGGCGCGTTTCGGTAGCGATCTGATCCTTTTGATCAGTCGAGAGCAAGATTAAATTGCGCAGCGCAAGCGCACGGTTCGAAATGGTTTGATCGAGACGGTTCGCAAGCCCTGCCTCCACGGCGTTGACGTCGGTGATCGAGACCATCGCGTCTTCGAGCTGCGCCATGCGCATGAGGCTGAATATCGTCACGAGCGCGAGCAGCGCCGATACCAGTGCGAAACCGATTCCGAGTCGCGTAGCGACTCTCATATGCGAAAAGTTCATGCTGTATTCCACCTTGTCTTCCGATGGCGACCGTCGTTTCTTCGCGAAGGTCGACCTCCCTGGTCACAAGCAGCGTGAACGGCATATACGGGACAGGCCTTAAGTGTTTTGTCTAACTCAAGGATTCTTATTACGACAAAATCTCGAAAAATTTCCCTCCGGATCGCCGAAATCGATTTCGTCGTACTTATTAGTCAAAACCCGAGGAAATAGAAATAGGGTCGCGTGACGTTTCGCGGTGCGGGTTGGACGACGGACAGTATCGACGCTCAGCGACGCTGGCGCAGGCTGCGCAGCGGATGGCGCCAATCGATGTGGCGGGTAGGGGTTTGGGCGCGGGCCTGCTTCAGATGGTCTTGCCAGAGCTCGTCGGAGAACAGGAACGCGACGATCAGAAGCGGCAGGACGAGGAATGCGCCCAGGATGAGACGTTCGGCCACGATAGCCTCCATGCGCACGCGACGTGCGAAGGGTGTTCCGCATTAGAAGATCATTGTACGCGGCCCCACGCGCCCCGCAGTACCCCGGGTATGCGCTGGCGAGCGCAGCCGAGCGGATTGCGGCGGCCGCCCCATGCAGGCGACGTCGATCGACGGTCGCGAATTTTCCCGTAGGTTTTCTGCTGCGGGCCTGTCATTTTTCGGTCGCCCCTTTGTTGCCGGACGACTAGCTATGATGAAAATTGACCGTAATACCGTTGCCTCGCATCTTGTCGGTGAGATCGTTGATCAAACCGATTCCCTTTCGGCTGCGCCATACAAGGCCGACCCGCTGTCGGTGTCGGCCGCCCCGGCGCTTTCGGAGAAGAATGCGTCCGCCACCGCGGCAGCGGCGCCTTCAGTCAGGGAAAAAAGAAGCGTGTCCGGGAGTGCGTCGTCGTCCGGCGAAGCGTTGTCGGTACCTCTGGCTGCAGCGCAACTCGGCACAGCCGCTGTCCAAGGGCCGCACGCCGCAGGCACTTCCGAGGTCACCTGTGACTCGCTAGTGGGCATCCGCATCCTGGCGATGCGCAACTTGCTTGGCGACGAGGCAAAACACATCGACGACGAGAATCTCCTCCTGCTGAGCAACCAGATGCACAACAAAGCCCATGCCCTGTTGCACGCGGATGGGGTGCGCAAGCGGGTCGAAGAGGTGGTGAAGCATGCCAGCGCGGAAGATTGTGCTGCTATCGAG
>CBJMQH010000299.1:0-6943 GCA_966431825.1 uncultured Trinickia sp. | reverse complement strand
AGCGTATCGGCCGTCTCGCCCGATTGCGAAATGACGACGATAAGCGCCTTCGGATTCGGCACCGATTCGCGATAACGGTACTCGCTGGCGATCTCGACCTGCGTCGGAATTTTCGCGATCGATTCGAGCCAGTATTTCGCCGTCAGCCCAGAGTAATAACTCGTGCCGCAGGCAAGAATCAGCAGAGAGTCCACGTCGCGGAACGCACTCGCGGCATTAGCGCCGAACAACGACGGCTCGAACGTATCGGTCGGCGGCAGCGTGTCGGCAATCGCACGCGGCTGCTCGAAGATCTCCTTCTGCATGAAGTGACGATACGGGCCCAACTCCACAGCGCCGCCGTAGGCTTGCACCGTACGCACTTCGCGCTCGGCGACATGACCGTCGCGATCCGTGACCCGCACACCGTCGAGCGTGAGCTCGCAAACGTCGCCCTCTTCCAGGAACAGGAAGCGATCCGTGCTGCCCGCCAGCGCCAAAGCATCGGAAGCAAGGAAGTTCTCGCCCGTACCCAAGCCCACGACGAGCGGTGAACCCTGCCGCGCGCCGACGACCTTGTGCGGCTCGTCCTTGTGCATGACGGCAATCGCATAGGCACCGTGCAACTGGCTCACCGCCTCGCGCACGGCGGCGTAGAGGTTGCCCTGGTACAAGCTGTGTACCAGGTGCGCAATGACTTCGGTGTCGGTCTGCGAAACGAACGTATAGCCCTTCTCGCGCAGCATCTCGCGCAGGACTTCGTAATTCTCGATGATGCCGTTGTGCACGAGGGCCACGGTGTCGCGCGAGAAGATCGGATGCGCATTGTCGGTCACCGGTGCGCCGTGCGTCGCCCAACGCGTGTGCGCGATACCGGTGCCGCCTTCGAGATGGCCCTCGCGGGCCTGTGCGTCGAGATCGGCCACGCGGGCAACGCTTCGTGCGCGTCGCAGCTCGCGATTCGCCACCACAGCCACGCCGCACGAGTCATAACCGCGATATTCGAGCCGCCGAAGTCCTTCCACGAGGACGGAGACGATATTCCGTTGCGCTACCGCGCCGACAATGCCGCACATATGAGGATCCCTTACTTCGTTACCTGTTCGCTCGCGTCGATGAAGACGCAGTCCCTTAGCGCTTCGTTTTGACGGGCCGCACGTAGCCGCGCTTGGCCGTCTGCGTCTTGTCGTTCAGTACGAGCGTATCTTCCGGCACGTCCTTCCAGACGGTCGTACCCGCTGCAATCGTCACGCCGCGCCCCACGCGCACGGGCGCAACCAGTTGCGTATCGGAGCCGACGAACACGTCGTCTTCAATGACGGTGCGATGCTTGTTCGCGCCATCGTAATTGCAGGTGATCGTGCCGGCTCCCACGTTCACGCGCGCGCCGATGTCGGCGTCGCCGATATAGGTGAGGTGGTTCGCTTTCGAACCGTGCCCGAGCACCGCATTCTTGATTTCGACGAAGTTGCCGACGTGCGCCTCGTCCGAGAGCGTCGTACCGGGACGCAGGCGCGCGTACGGGCCCAGCACCACACGCTCGCCCACTTGAGCACCTTCGATATGCGTGAACGGTTCGATGCGGGTGCCAGCGCCGATCCGCGCATCGCGCAGCACACAGTTCGCGCCAATCGTCACGCCGTCGCCAAGCGTTACGTTGCCCTCGAAGACACAGTTCACGTCGATCGATACGTCCTGCCCGCATTCGAGCGTGCCGCGCACGTCGAGGCGCGCCGGGTCGATCAGCATCACACCGGCTTCGAGCAGCGCGCCAGCGATGTTGCGCTGGTGCACGCGTTCGAGCTCCGCGAGCTGCACCTTGCTGTTCACCCCTAGCGTTTCCCACACGGCGTCGGGCTGCGTCGTGACGACATCGAAGCCCGCTTCGATCGCATGCTCGACGACGTCGGTCAGGTAGTACTCGTTCTGAGCGTTGTCGTTACGCAGCGCACCGAGCCACATCGCAAGCTGTGCAGTCGGCGTGACGACGATGCCCGTATTGATTTCGGCGATGCGCAACTGCTCGGGCGTCGCGTCCTTCTGCTCGACGATGCGCGTCACATAGCCGGCCGTGTCTCGCACGATGCGGCCGTAGCCCGTCGGATCGTCGAGCGTGACGGTCAGAATGCCGTATCGCCCGTCGACCGCCTCGGCCGCGAGGCGCTTGAGTGTCGATGCCTTCGTGAGCGGCACGTCGCCATACAGCACGAGCGTCGACTGCGCCGGGTCCAGCAACGGCAGCGCCTGTTGCACGGCGTGGCCCGTACCGAGCTGTTCGGCTTGATGGGCGAATTGAATATCCGGGGCCCCAACGGCTTGTTGCACCGCTTCGGCGCCGTGTCCGACCACGACGACGATCCGCGTCGGCGACAATGCGCGCGCGGTGTCGATGACATGCGAGAGGAGCGGGCGGCCCGCCAGCGGATGGAGGACTTTAGGCAGCGCGGAACGCATCCGCTTGCCGGCACCGGCGGCCAAAATGACGACGTTCATGGCATCGACTATTGATAGAAATCAGGTGCGCGAGTTTAACATGCGGGCCCTCCTACGCTTCCCCCTCAGCCCACGCGATTCCCGGCCCTGCCGAAGCGCCGGCGGGTGCTTGGCGAGCGGCGTTCGCCGCGCCGGCACCCGCGATCCCTCAGCACGCTCAGAGGTCGTCGAACTGTACGATCGAGATCGGTTGGCCCGCAGGCCCACCGGCCGTGTCGGTCGCGCACGGTTCATCGTCGAATGCGATATCGCCGAGCGGATCGGCTTCACCGGTTGCCCTAAGCCCCGCAAACGGAAAGAGCTTCGCGTCCATCAAATGCGAAGGCACGACGTTCGACAGCGCATTGAACATGTTTTCGACGCGCCCCGGAAAGCGCTTGTCCCAATCGCGAATCAACGCCTTCATTTCCGCACGTTTCAGATTCGGTTGGCTACCGCAGAGATTGCACGGAATGATTGGGAACGCACGCAGTTCCGCATATTTCTCGAGATCGACTTCCTTCGCATAGGCGAGCGGACGAATGACGATATTGCGGCCGTCGTCCGACTGCAGCTTGGGCGGCATGCCCTTCAGCTTGCCGCCATAGAACAAGTTCAGCAGCAGCGTTTGCAGAATGTCGTCGCGATGGTGGCCCAGCGCAATCTTCGTCGCGCCGAGCTCGCCGGCCACGCGGTAGAGAATGCCGCGCCGCAGCCGCGAACAGAGCGAGCACGTCGTCTTGCCCTCGGGCACGAGCCGCTTCACGATGCTGTAGGTGTCCTGATTCTCGATATGGAACGGCACGTTCACCGAGCGCAAATAATCCGGCAGGACATGTTCCGGAAAACCCGGCTGCTTCTGGTCGAGGTTGACGGCCACGATATCGAAGTTGATCGGTGCACGCTCGCGCAGGCGCATCAGGATGTCGAGCATTGCATAGCTATCCTTGCCGCCCGACATACAGACCATGACCTTGTCGCCTTCCTCGATCATGTTGTAGTCGCCGATCGCCTGGCCGACTTGGCGCGCGAGCCGCTTGAACAACTTGTTGTTCTCGTAGGCCTCGCGCTGCTCGCGCCGTGTGAGCGCCGCGCGTGCGGGGGCGTCGGGCGTCGCCTCGACTTGCCTGGGGTTCGACTCCCCGGCGGGCGTGCCGTGCGGGGCGGGGTCGGGTGTGCCGACGGCTTGGGCAGCCTCGGCCGCGCGGTCGGCTGCCGCCTCGTTCAGGGCGGCGGTGTCGGGCGCATGCATGCTCATTCCTCTTTGATGCGAAAGACTTCGACGCCTACTGCGTCGCAATCCGGATAAACGTCAGGCTTTTCGGTCGATACGGACACCGCGCGCACGAGCGGATGCGCGAGCATGGCGGCCGCCACATCGTCGCACAGCGTTTCCTGCAAGTGGATATGCCCCTGGCCCACGCGGCGTGCGATCGTCGCGCGCATGAAGTCGTAGTCGACGACTTCGCGCAGCTTGTCTTCGACGGGCGTCGTCTGCGCGAGCGGCACGAACAGCTCGACGTTGATGATGACGCGTTGTTCGCCGCGCTTTTCGAAGTCGTGCACGCCGATGTTGATGTTCACCTCGTAGTTGCGCAGAAAGAGTCTGCGGCAATCGGCGAGCTGGGGGTGCAGGAGTGCGGCAACCATAATCGTTCCAGTCAAAATGCGCGATGAAGCGCGTTTGGGGTCGGAGCGTGACTCACGACCGAATCGAGGCGTATTCCAAGCGCGCGCCTCATCGCGTCGTACCCATGGCCTCGCGCGGCAGCGGCACGAGGTGCTGCCCACCGTCGACGACGAGCGTCGCACCCGTCACGCCGCGCGCATCGGCCAGATAGATGGCCGCGGCCACGATGTCCTCGGGCTGCGATGCGCATGCGAGCGGCGTCATACCGTGCGCGGATTCGAACGCCTCAGGCGTCCGGTCAACGGACTGCAGCGTGAGTCCCGGCGCGAGGCCGACGACACGCAGCTTCGGCGCGAGCGCCTGGGCGAGCGTCACAGTCGCGGTCTGAAGCGCCGCCTTCGCCAAGGTGTACGACAAATAGTCGGGATTCAGGTTGTAGCGCTTCTGATCGAGCATGTTGATCACAACCGCACGCAGCGTCTCGTCGTCGCGCGCCGCCTCGGGCGTAACCTCGGCCAAGGCGCGCGCCAGCACGAGCGGCGCGCCGACATTGACGGCCATGAGCCCGAGCAGCGTGTCATAGCCGACGTTGCGCGCCGAGTCTTGCGCAAACTGCGATGCGTTGTTCACGATGGCGACCGGTCGCCCGAGCGCCGCCGTGCAGTCGGAAACGAGGCGTGTGGTTTCGCGCTCGTCGGCAAGATCGGCCCGAAGCGCCACGGCCCGGCGCCCAAGGGCGCGAATCTCGCCCGCCACCTGTTGCGCTTCGGACTGCGAACGGCGGTAATGGACAGCCACGTCCCAGCCTGCCGCCGCGAAACCGAGCGCCAGGGCACGGCCGATACCGCGCGCGCCGCCCGTCACGAGCACGACACGCCCAGCCCGTTCGTTGCGCTCGCCCGGTTGGCCTGTTCGGCCGGTCTGGCCGGCGTTCGGGGCCGATTTTTCGTCGGTCGAACTGCGAGGATCGGGAAAGCCGCTCATTTACAATGCCGGAATGAATCGTAAAGCTCACGAATCCGCTAGTTTACCTGTTCCGGACGCCGATGCGCTCGGCGCCTCCTCCGCGCTCGTCGCTTGGATCCAAGACGAACTCGCCGCCGAGGGCGGTTGGCTGCCGTTCGACCGCTATATGGAACGCGCGCTCTATGCGCCCGGGCTTGGGTATTACAGCGGCGGCGCGCGCAAATTTGGCTGGCGGTCGGCAGACGGCAGCGACTTCGTCACGGCGCCCGAGCTGTCGCCGTTGTTTGCGCGGACGCTTGCGCGTGCGCTGGCGCAGGCGCTGTCGGCAAGCGGCACGCGCGCGTTGATGGAATTCGGCGCGGGTACCGGGCGGCTCGCCGCGGGCGTGATGACTGCGCTCGACGCGCTCGGCGTCGCGTTCGACAGCTATGCCATCGTCGAACTCTCGGGCGAACTGCGCGAGCGACAGCGTCAGACGATCGAGACGCTGGCCGGGCCGCTCGCGGCGCGCGTGCAGTGGCTCGATGCACTGCCGGCGCAGTTCGAAGGCGTGGCGCTCGGCAATGAAGTACTCGATGCGATGCCGGTCCAATTGTTCGCCCGCCTCGGCGGGCGCTGGCACGAGCGCGGTGTGGCGTTGGGTGAGAACGGCGCGTTTGGCTTTGTCGATCGTGCGATCGATGATCCGGCCGATGCGTTGGCGGCGGGACGCGTGCCGCAGGCACTGCTCGATGAAATCGATGCGATGGTCCCGGCCGATGTCGACTATGTGACCGAAACGCATGCGGCGGCGAATGGATTCACGCGCACCGTTTGCACGATGCTCACGCGCGGCGCAGCGTTCTTTATCGATTACGGATTCCCACGCGCAGAGTATTACCACCCGCAGCGCACGGAAGGCACGCTGATGTGCCATTACCGGCACCGTGCGCACGCCGATCCGTTCGTTTATCCGGGTCTCCAGGACATTACTTCGCACGTCGAATTCACGGGCATTGCGGAGGCGGGTACCGAAGCGGGGGCCGATTTGCTCGGTTTCACCTCGCAAGCGCGGTTTCTGATGAACGCCGGAATCACTGACGTGCTGGCCGAATTCGATCCGAGCGACGCTGCGCGTTTTCTGCCTGCGGCGAATGCCGTCCAGAAGATGGTTTCCGAGGCCGAAATGGGCGAGCTGTTCAAGGTGATAGCGTTTTCGCGCGGAATTGATGGGATGATCGACGCGTTTTCGCGGGGGGATCGGTCGCACACGCTTTGAGTCAGGAGGGGCGCCACGTGGGGAGGAAACATCTTTCAATCTCCCTACAAAGCAGAATGCAATACGCCGCCGAACAAAGAAAGATTTACCTCCGATTCTTTCGATCCGCTTTCTGATTGGCGGCACAATTTCCCATCTCAAAATCTTCGACGCGCAAAATGCAATCTGAAACGGCCATCTAGGCCAAACGCATTTGATTTTATACGCGTTTCTATCGATTTTTACCCCCTACTCAATTACAATCCGCCGCTTCCGATTGGGCCTATTAGTCGAAAGAAGAAGGAAAGCGGGGATGGCTTTCAATAAGCTTTTAGATACCGTCTACTATGCCGGTGCGCAGCGCAACCGTCTGCTTAGGCTGGACTCGATCCTCGGCGAGGATTGGCTGTTCCCGCTCTATGTGAAAGGGCATTCGCATCTTGGGCGAGACTATGAATTCGTTGTCGACGCGTGTTCCTACCGCGGCGAGCACATTGACCTGAACGCGTTGATCGGGGAGCCGATCACGCTCTGGATCCAGCAAACGGATGGCTCGTATCAGCCGCATCACGGCTATGTGCATAGCGCATCGAGGCTCGGCGCCGACGGCTATCTGACGTTCTATCAAATCCGGTTTTCGTCATGGCTCTATTTCCTGC